>CACBDX010000020.1 GCA_902538155.1 uncultured Alphaproteobacteria bacterium | reverse complement strand
TTTCTTTTTTATAGATAAAATTATTTCAAATATTAAATATTTAAATAAATGTTCTTTTGCAACTATTTCACTTTATAGAAAGTAAATTTTAGATATATTTTTTAATAAAGATCCCTTATAAGCATCATTTAATTTAAAAATTAAGGCGGAGTAGCTCAGTTGGTCAGAGCGCACGGCTCATATTCGTGATGTCGGGGGTTCAAATCCCTCCTCCGCTACCATATCTTAAAATCCTATACCAATATATTTAATATCTTTTTTCTTTTTAATATTGGTATTTTTTCTAAAAATTCCCCAACTATCAAACAATAAACTGTTTTTTTTCATAGTCATAATTAGTTTATTTATATTTAATTTTTTGTAAGCTTTATGTTCATTCATTATAATAACACAATCAGAGTTTTTAAAGCCCGCTTCTATTGTTAAGAAGTTTAAATTAAGTTGTTTAAGATCACTTCTTGATACATCATAATCGTAAGCAAATATATTTTTTACTTTCTTAGTTTTTAATAAATTAACTAAATCTAAAGAAGTCGAAAACCTTGTGTCTCCTGTTGGTGGCGTACCTTTAAAGGCAATACCAATTATAAAAATTTTAGTTTTTTTGATATCTTTTCCTTTTTTCAAAAAATAATGCCTACATCTACTATAAATATTTAGAACCATAGATTCGTTAATTTTTCTAGAATTTAGGATTATTTCAGATTTTAAATTATTTTTTTTAAATACATCATCTAAAATATATGGATCTTTTGTTAAACAAGGACCCCCTACTCCAGGAGATGGGCGAGGAATAAAATTTCTACTATAATTGAAATTTACTTTTTCTATTAGATCATGAAGATTTAAATTTAATTTTTCTGATAATTTTGCCATTTGGTTTGAGTATGCAAAAATAGTGTCTCTATATGTATTATCAAGTAACTTACACATTTCTGCACCTTCCAAAGTTTCTGCATTTATTATTTGAGAAGTATTATGTAAAAATAATTTTTTTGACTGATTAAAACTTTTTTTATCAAATCCGCCAACTATCTGAGGAAGTGTTTCCAGTTCTTGTAAAGCGTTACCTTCAACCGTTCTTTCTGGACAAAATGAAATTTTAAAATCTTTACCAGCTTTTAAATATGATTTTCTTTCTAAAATTGGTATCACCAGCTTTCTTGTAATACCAATAGGAACTGTCGATCGAAGAATAACAAGATCATTCTTCTTAATTTTTGATGCAACAGAAATAGCTGATTTTTTTAAATATTCTATTTCAGGTATTTTACGTTGTTTCTTTAAAGGAGTGCCTACCGTGATTATATATATATCTGCTGTCTCTATTTGTTCTACTAATTGAAATGATTTATTTATGTATCTATTTATATATTTTGTAATATTTTTTTCATAAAAAGTAGGTCGTTTTGATTTGAGTAATTTGATAGTTTTTTTATCTATATCGAAACCAAAAACTTTAATTCCATTTTTAGCAAATACAAGACCTAATGTTAAGCCTACATAGCCTAAACCTAATATTAATACTTTTTTATTATAATTCATTTATAAAATTTTAACTTTTTTATAGTTACGAATATACTTAATTTTGATATTAAGATAATCAAAGATTTTAATGACAAATAAAAGTCATAGATATAGTATTCTATTTTTGAATTACTCATCTGTTTTTTAAACCAATCAACTGATTTATTATCGTTTTCAATACCTAATATATAAACTTGATCGTTATTTAGTTCATTAACTAAATTATAATACATTGCTTTTGCAAAAAAATTTTTCTTTGAGTAAGAATTTTGTATCATATAATGATTAGTTATAAATTTATCATACATTGAGTTTATGTTAAGAAAAACATATTCATTATTGTGTTCGATTACATTAAAAGAATAGAAATCGCTATTTAATCTTTCTGTAAAAAAATTCTTATCATAATTGAAATTTTGTAATTTCTTATCTTTTATAAATTCCGACTGAAGGATTAATATTTTATTTATATCAATTTCATTTTTATTTTTTAATATCTTAATATTTTCATATTGTAGATTCTTAAGTCCTTTTTTTATCTCTCTTCGTAAATTATATTTTTTTGACTCTAAAAATTTTTGGTTTTTTTTAATAATTAATAAGTCATTCCTAATTTTTTTCTTATAATAGCACTTAATATTATTATAATTATAAGCTAATGAGATATTATTTGGTGTTGCATAATATTTTATAGTATCAATTTTATATTCCTTTCTTAAGAGGTTATTAAATATTTTTTCGTTTAAATAAAAATAAATTTGACTTGATAAATTAAGTTTATTTTCTTTAATAATTAAGCCTTCGTAGTTACAAAATAAATAATTTATATTTAAAAAATTATAAAATATATTTTTTCTTTGAATACTCCCCCCAAAAATTGCAATAGGATTTTTAGAATCATAAATTATTAGCCTGATAGTATTAATGGAATTATGTTTTTTTAAAATATTATTATCATTTATTGAGTGCCAAGAATGTGAAGATTCATTAGCAACTTCAAGCCAATCATTTAAATTATTTAAATTCAAAAATTCGTAAGTAAAACTTTTAATTTTCATATATGAAATAAATTATCTATAAAATTATCAAAATCTAAAGATTTATTTTTATTCAAAAAATTATTTCTATCAGATATTTGATCAGATTGATTTGCAGTCTTGATCTTAATAATTAAATTTTCTAATTGTGATTGTAGTTTTTTCTTATTAAGTCTAGTAATTAAATTTGATAAATTAAATTCTATATTATTTTTCTTATTAAAATCAATTAATCCAACCTGTATACTATTAAAATATGCTTCCTCGATTGCAGTTGAACTAAAACTTATTAAACAATGTGTTTGTTCTAAATCATCTTTAAAGGAAATATTTTTGCTTATAAAAACATTTTTATATTCTTTAATATAGTATTTAATCGTATCTATTTTACATTCATCTAAATTTCTTAGTCTTAATACTAATTTGCAACCTTTTAATTTTGAGAATTCTTTTGATAGAGTTATAATATTATCAAGATATTCAAATGAATTTTCAAATATTTCTACACGTAATGATTGCATTTTAAAAGTACTTGCATGTAAAAAAATAATATCCTTCTTTAATTTTTTATTTTCTTTATTAATTTTTTGCACTGACCACATAAAAGGCTTGTCACAAAACAAGATTTTAAATTTATAATTTTGGTGACCAATTTTATTCAATAGCTCAAATGCAGATTTTTCTTGAATAAATATATGAGTAGCAAATCTACTATAAAGTAACCCTCTCGCATGTCTAAATAATTCAAAATTAGTTGTATTATTATTTGAAACTCTATGTGATCCATGAGAAATTAAAAAAACTTTTTTTGATTTATCTTTGAAAATAGAGCCGACTGTAGCTGGTTCAAATAAGTTAAGTTGATGAGCAATTAAAATTTTTGGTGGATTTAAATTAAAATACTTTAATACTTCGAAGTGTAAAGAATACTGGTATTCACAAATATCAGAAAAGAATGGAACCAATATTTTTTTTAATAAAAAATCATCTTTATTCAATATATTATCTAAGATTATATTTATACACTCATTAAAATTTTTTCTTTTCGTAACATTTGGTATGATTTCAAAAATATTTGTTTTATTAAAAATAGCTGTGTAAAAATTTTTAAATAATTTGAGCAAAGTATTGCCGTATGGGGGTGATATATATACCATCTTTAATTTAGGATATTTAACCTTATTTTTTTCTATTATTGTTTTTTGTCCATATATAGTACTCGTTAACCATAGTCCGTTGCTACTACTTTTCTTGATTATAATTTTATTTAATAAATCAAAAATTGAATTCAGTTTCTTATTTTTTCGGTAATTAATTGGACGCCTCTCATGGAATATTCCCTTTTTTTCATTGATTAATTTACTTGCGATTATACTAATAATTTCATCAAAATTATAAACTAGTTCAAAAGTATTTTTTTTATAAACTAGCCAAGGTCCGTCTTTATCAAATTGACTAATTAAAACTCTATAAAATTCAATTGAAGATAATATAGAATAAAACAAATTTGTAAAAGTTTCTTCAATGTGGTCATATATTAAAGTTCTATTATCTAGAATTTTGTTTAATTTACCTTCATACTCGATTAACTTTTTTGAAACTTTTGAATGGTCAAAAAAGTGGTCTAAAGTAGGAAATATATTACTGATGCTGTTTTGAACTAAAATTAGTCTGATATCTGGACTAAAAGCAAGAAAATTTTTGTTTTTTAATTCTGATTTTCTAACAATAAATTTTGCCTCATCCTCGTTTTGAATAATTATAGATTTATAAATCATGCTTAAGAACAAAAATCATATCATTCCCTTGATTTTTTTTATCTATTAAATTTAATTCTTTTTGTAATTTTTGCATTGAATACAAAGACATACCTTTATATTTTATTAAATTTTCATTTATTGATCCTGAAAATAGATACATCGATGCATATGAAAAAGTTTTAAAATATTCTATTTTTAATTTAAACTTTCTACAATAATTTAGGATATCTTTGTACTGAAAATGATACAAATGAATAGGCAATTCAACATTTGATTTATCAATTTTATATATATGTCCACCATAATTAGGAATGCATATCAGGGCTCTTGATTCATTATTTTTTAAATGATTGAAAATAAATTTAAAATATCTTGATGGATAATGCACATGTTCCAATGACCAATTCATTCTTATAAAATCAAATTTAATCGTTGGATTAATATCAGATATGTCACTGTATACTTTTATCTTCATCTTCTTTAAAATTTGTTGACTTAGTGTATTGGGCTCAACACCAAAAACATTTTTTGAAAGATTTAAATAATTTTTAAGAGATTCTTTGTGTCCCCAAAAATCGGAGCTGATGCGCTTGCAACAGGTCATTACGCAATAAGAAAAGGAACTTTAAATAATGCAAGTTTACATAAAGCAAAAGATTTTTCAAAAGATCAAAGTTTTTTTCTCTTTGCAACGCAACAAGAGCAATTAAATTATGTTAGATTTCCACTAGGTGATTATACAAAATCTGAAATTAGACAATTAGCAAAAGAATATAAATTAAGTGTTAGCGATAAACCCGATAGTCAAGATATATGTTTTGTAACATCTGACTCTTATAGAGATCTCGTAAATAATTTAAACCCAAGTGTAAACAAAAAAGGTATAATCTATGACATTGATAATAATATTCTTGGAACTCATGATGGAATTAGTAATTTCACAATTGGTCAAAGAAAAGGTATTGGTATCAGCGGCTCTAAAGAAGCATTATACGTATTAGATATAAATAAAGATCAAAACTCAATTACTCTGGGTGCGAAAGAAAAATTGAGAAAAAATGTAATTAACTTTAAAAATATTAATTGGTTGGGTGGTAATATTCAACCAAAAGGTCTTGATTGTTCAGCAAAAATAAGATCAACCCAGGAGGATTTACCAGGAATTCTTGATATAAATAGCGATCATGGAACTTTTACATTTGAAACAGAATTAGATAAAACTTCTCCTGGACAAGCTTGTGTTTTTTATAAAAATGACCAATTACTTGGAGGTGGTTGGATTACTGCATAAATTTAAAATCAATTCTAAATTTGGTTAATTTTTGTTGAATTAACTAGATTTTTTAAATTAATGAATTAGATGAAGTATTGTGAACTCAGAAACTCTAGATACATTAGATACGTACAGTAAAAATAAATACAAATACGGTTTTGTAACGGACATCGATAATGAAAAGCCAAAAAAAGGACTTAACGAAGATACAATTAAATTTATTTCGCTAAAAAAGAACGAGCCAGATTGGATGCTTGACTGGAGATTAAAAGCATTTTCAAAATGGAAAAAAATGAAAGAGCCTAAATGGTCAAATCTAAGTTTTCCTGAAATTGATTACCAAGATATTTATTATTATTCAGCGCCGAAAGGTTTTGAGAAGAAACCCAAAGATCTGAGTGAAGTAGATCCAAAACTTATAGAGACTTATAATAAATTAGGTATTCCTCTGGAGGAGCAAAAAGTTTTAGCTGGTGTTGCCGTAGATGTCGTATTTGATAGTGTTTCAGTTGCTACGACTTACAAAGGTGAGTTAGAAAAGCTTGGAATAATTTTCTGTTCAATTGGTGAAGCTATTCAAAAACATCCTGATTTAATAAAAAAATATTTAGGTTCGGTTATACCACCTGGTGACCATTCCTTTTCAGCATTAAATTCAGCTGTATTTACTGATGGGTCTTTTGTCTACATTCCTGAAGGTATAAAATGTCCAATTGAACTATCAACTTATTTTAGAATAAATGCAGAAAATACTGGTCAATTTGAAAGAACTCTTATTATTGCCGATAAGGGTAGTTATGTTAGTTATTTAGAAGGTTGTACTGCACCAAAAAGAGATGAAAATCAATTGCATGCAGCAAATGTTGAACTAATAGCTTTAGAAGATGCTGAAATAAAATATTCAACAGTTCAAAATTGGTATCCAGGAGATGAAGATGGAAAAGGTGGTATTTATAATTTTGTTACCAAAAGAGGCCTTTGTGCAGGTAAAAATAGTAAGATATCATGGACACAAGTAGAAACTGGCTCTGCTATTACATGGAAATATCCTAGTTGTATTTTAAAAGGAGATAATTCTATTGGCGAGTTTTACTCGGTAGCAATAACAAACAATTTTCAACAAGCTGATACAGGAACAAAAATGACTCATATTGGTAAAAATACCAAAAGTAAAATTATTTCAAAAGGTATTTCCTTAGGTAAGTCACAAAATACTTACAGGGGTGAAGTTGCTTTTTTAAGGAAAGCTGAAAAAGCAAGAAATTATACACAATGTGATTCTTTGTTAGTAGGAAATCAATGTGGAGCACATACAGTTCCTTACATTGACTCAAAAAATAATACAGCAGTTATTGAACATGAAGCTTCGACTTCTAAAATAAATGAAGATCAACTTTATTACTGCAGACAAAGAGGTTTAAGTCACGAAGAAGCAGTTTCATTAATAGTAAATGGTTTCTGCAAACAAGTTTTGCAAGAACTTCCTATGGAATTTGCTGTTGAAGCACAAAAACTGGTATCCATATCTCTTGAGGGAAGTGTAGGCTAGTATGTTTTTAAATATCAAAGATCTATCAGTAAAAATTGAAAATAAAAATATTCTTAAAAGTCTTAACTTAAACATAAACAAAGGTGAAGTTCATGCAATTATGGGTCCAAATGGATCTGGTAAAAGTACGCTAGCAAACGTTCTAGCAGGTAAAGAGGATTACGAAATCTTAAATGGCAAAATTAATTTCAAAAATAATGATTTATTTGATTTAAATATCGAAGAAAGAGCGCAAGAAGGGATGTTTTTGGCTTTTCAATATCCAGTTGAAATACCTGGTGTAAATATCACTCCATTTTTACATTCTGCAATTAATTCAAAAAGGAAACGTATGAATGAAGACGAAATTGATAATCTATCATTTGCTAAACTTTTAAAATCTAAAGCTAGTGATCTAGGTATAAATATTGATATGCTTAAACGATCAGTAAATACAGGATTTTCTGGGGGTGAAAAAAAACGTTACGAAATTTTACAAATGAGTATTCTTAATCCAGATTTAGCTATTCTAGATGAAACTGACTCTGGGCTTGATATCGATGCTCTCAAAATAGTTACTGATGGGGTTAACAAACTCAAAACAAAAGATAACTCATTTCTAATCATCACTCATTATCAAAAACTTTTAGATTACATCAAACCAGATTATGTACATGTTATGGTAAATGGTTCTATTGTTAAATCAGGAGGTTCTGAAATTGCTGCTGAAATAGAAAAAGATGGATTTCAAAAATTTCAGTAATGAATATCCAAGATAATTATCTAAAAAATAAAAAAAATATTTTTTTTTCAAACAACAAAGATATTCAAACTCATAGAGAAAAATTAATAAATATTTTTGAAAATGATAGATTTGATAAAAAAAATAATGAAAGTCTTAAAAATATAAATATAAAAAACTTTATTGATTTTAAATACAAATATCTTGTTCCTGAAGAAACATCAGTAATAAACAATAATCATGAAAATAGTTATTCAATAGTTTCTGTAAATGGACAGTGTTCGAGTTTTAAAGATGATAAAATTGAAATTACTAAAATTTTAGATAAAGATTACAATGATTTTTCTAAAAATGATACAATTGAAAATAATGATCATTTTGTAAATCTAAATTCGTTATTTTTAAATAGTGGTTTTAAGATTGTTATAAAAAAAAATAACAACATAAAAATTAAAATATCAAACATTATAACTGATGATGATTTAACCATTTTTCAAAAAAATAATTATATTTGTGAAGAGGGATCGTCCCTAAATCTTATTGAAGAATATGAAAATAAAAATAATTCTACATCAAATATATTAAATGTAATTAAATTAGAAAAAAATTCTCAGCTAAATCATTTTCTAATTCAAGACAATTCTATCAATCATAATTTAATAATAACAACTCATTCTTCATGTAAAAAAGATTCTACCTACGCCCAAAAAGTATATAATTTTTCAGAAGGCTACGTAAGAAATTTTCATTATTCAGAATTAATAGAAGCTAATTCAGAAGCGGATCTACAAGGAATATTTTTTCTAAAAGATGATAACAAATCTAACAACAAAACATATGTTAAGCATTTAGCTGAACATTGCAAAAGTAATCAAGTTTATAAAGGTATTTTGAATGATCGTTCGAAAGCAACATACTTTAGCAACACTCATGTCGATCAAGTGGCACAAAAAACAGAGGGATATCAGCTTAGCAAAGGGATACTTTTATCTGATAATGCATCGTATTTTTCTAAACCTGAATTAAAAATATATGCTGATGATGTGAAATGTAGTCATGGTGCTACTATTGGACCTATAGATGAAAATGCTATTTTTTATCTTCGATCAAGAGGTATGAGTAAAATTGCAGCAACAAAAATATTGATATCATCATTTATTAATGAGGAATTAAGTAGTATTGATAATGAACAAATGTCTGAAATAATACAAAAGAAGCTAGTCAGATACTTAAGTAAAGTGAAATGAATATTTCAAATTTGAAATCAAGATTTCCCGTATTCAAAAAAAATCCTAATCTAGTTTTTTTAGATACTGCAGCGTCAGCATTAAAAGTTGATGAAATGATTGAAGCCACCAATAACTGTTACACAAATGAATATGCAAATATTCATAGAGGTAACTATGAATTAAGTTCAAATTTAACAAAAAAATTTGAAGATGCTCGAAAAAAAGTTGCAGATTATTTAAACACATCTGAAAACAATATTATTTTTGTTAAAAGTGCGACTGAGGGTATAAATTTAATTGCATCTTGTATGTCTAAAAGTTTTTTACAAGATGGTGATGAAATAATCTTAAGTTATCTTGAGCACCATGCTAATTTGATACCTTGGCATTTAATTGAAAAAAAAATAAAAATTATTCCTCTAGGGCTAAACGAAAATAGTCAGATTAATTATGACGAATTAAATAATAAAATTAATACAAAAACTAAATTAATTACATTAACCCACATGTCAAATGTTACAGGATCAATAACGAATTTTGATAAAGTGAAAGAAATTGCAAAAAAAGAAAATATACCAATGCTAGTGGATGGTTGTCAATTTGCTCCTCACAAAAAAGTTGATCTAAAAGAGTTAGATCCTGATTTTTATGTTTTTTCTGCTCATAAAATGTATGGCCCTTCAGGTCTTGGTGTATTGTATATGAAAGATAAGTGGATAGATGAATTTACCCCTTACCAAGGTGGAGGACAAATGATTTTTAATGTAGATATTGACAAAAGTACATATGCAAATGGATACGAAAAATTTGAAGCAGGTACTCCTCCTATTGCTCCAGTTATTGGATTTTCTTCTTCATTAAATTTTATGAATGAAGTTGATCCAAATGTTATTTATGATCATGAAATGAAACTGCATGATTACGCATATGAAAAACTCTCTAAATTCAATAATATAAAAATTTATGGATCAAATAAAAATAAAGGTGCAATTATTTCTTTTAATATTAATGGGATTCACAATTCTGATTTAGGTGCGATGTTAGATAAAAAAAACATAGCAATAAGAACAGGACATCACTGCTGCCAACCTTTAATGAAACATTTTAATGTTACAGGAACGTCTAGAATTTCATTTGGTGTATATAATACAAAAGATGACGTTGATTATTTAGTAGACAGCATTGATGAAATAACAAAAATCTTATTATAACTAATGGAAGAAAAGCAATTAAAAGATTTTTTACCTGAAAAAAATTCAAGTTATATAAAAAAATTCAATAATTCAAACAATACCACTAAAATTAAACAAGAACAGGTTATCGATTGTATTAGAACTGTAGTTGATCCTGAAATACCAGTTAATTTATATGATTTAGGACTTATATACAAAATTTATATTAACGATAATAATGATATAAAAGTTGAGATGACATTAACAAATCCAAACTGCCCTGTTGCTGGAACCATGCCTGAAAATGTGGGTAAATCTATAGAAAAATTATCAAATATAAATTCAATTGAAGTTTTGTTAGTATGGGAACCAAAATGGACTAAGGAATTAATGTCTGAAGAAGCAAAACTTGCTTTAGATATTTTTTAATTAATTTATAATGTAAATATGAGTAATATTATTAAAATAACTGAAAGTGCTGCAAATCGAATAAAGATAATTTTAACTGAAGCTCCAGATGATTGTGATTCTCTTCTAGTTGGAGTAGATAAAGGAGGTTGCAGTGGTTACTCATATAAAATTGATTTTGCTAATTCAAAAGAAATACAAAATTTTGATTTGATTTATAATGAGGGTGCTAAAGTTTATGTAGACCCTAAAGCAACAATGTATCTGTTAGGATCAGTAATGGATTTTCAAATGGATAAACTATCATCAAGATTTGTTTTTAAAAATCCAAATGAAAAAAATACATGTGGTTGTGGTGAATCTTTCAGTGTTTAATTTGTAGAAAAACAAATCAGACGTTCTCTTCTTTTATTTATTTTATTATCTTTTAATAAAGATGGTATTAAATTAGGCCAAGAAAAAACAAAAATACCTTTTTTCCAACCCCATTTATACCAATAAATTGTCTCTTCTTTTGAATTAGAGTAAACTGGACAGCACCAAGGACAAGTTTCATCATCGCTTAAATTACTGAAAATAGGCTTTAAATTATTTTTCAAAGCAAACTCATTCCAGTAATTAAACTTTTTAATTTTTAAATTTTTAATTTTTTTTAAGTTTGAATTATTTAAAACTTTGTAAGAATAATCATCAATTAAATAATCCGTAATCATTTCCTCTTCATCAAAATTTATTTCATATTTAGGCCTTTTATAGAAATTTTTCTTAATAAAGATTTTAAATTTATCAAATTTTTTTTTATGAAAAGTACTTATTATTTGTTTTTTATTAAGGGGATATTTAATTAATTTATTGATATCATATTTTAAGTTATCAATAGTCAATGATCCTCCCGAAAATAAGTTTAAGTTTTTCCTAGGGGAAGAAATTGAAAAATCAAAATAAGTATTTTTATCATTCCAGTTAATCAATGAATGTGCATTATCTTCAATTAATAAAATTTTATTTTTTTTTGCAAAGTCAAAGAATTTATTTACATTCTGACGTATTCCAAAATAATGAACCATCATAACTGCAGATATATTTTTATTTATTTTTTCATTTAAATCTTGCCAGTCTGGAGTAAAATCATCATTTATTCTGTAATAAATTAATTTGTAATTATTTAACAGGATTGTATTAGGCACTACTTCACATATGTAATCAGGTACAAGTATATAGCTATTTTTCTTTTCTATAGATGACAACAAGCCAAATTTTAAAGCTGTTCTAGCGTGAGAAAATAAAATTGTATTCATTAATTTATAAAATTACTTAAAAACTTATTTAATAAGGTATATCTATTATATTGCCATAACCCGAGTTTCTCATATTCTATTGATCCAGTACCTTTTTTAAAATTATATACTCCTTTATTTAATTTTTTATTTATTCCACTTAAATCATAATAAGCGACATTTTTTTTTACACATTCTTTTAGTACTTCATAAGTAACTTGGTAAGATGAATAGTTTTTTCTTCCTTCTTTAGAAGTAGCTGCCAGAAGATCCCAAGCATAATTTTTAAATTTAATAGCACATCTTATGCTTAACAAATTATTATTTGTATCAATGCAAACTTTGAAAATTAATAAATCTTTTAACTCATTTAAAAGAAAATTTAATGATAAATTATTGTATAGATTATTTAAATTCTTTAATTCTTCCATTTCTTTATAAATTCTTACTAAACTTTTCCTCATATCATCATTATAATTTAATACGGTATTATTATATTTAAAAGATCTTTTTAAATTATGCCTCCAATTTTTTGAAAAATTTTCACTTAATTCTTTTTTATCTGTTAAGTTTAAAATCATGGAAGAATTTGCATAATTTACAGAATTAATTTTTATGAACTTTAAATCTTTTAATAATTTATAATCATCATCATTAATATATTTTGAAAAACCAATTCTTATTATTATATTTCTTCCAAATTTAATTTTTAATTCGCTAATTATTTTTGATAAATAATTTTGATTTAAGTTTCCAAGTATTCCACCTGGTATCCAAATTAATTTAAAAAAATATTTTTGTTTAATTAAAATCTGAAAAGCTAATTCTATATTTGATTCTTCAAAAAGAATAAATCTTTTAACTAACCATCCCTGACTTTCTTTTAATTTTCCCCATTCGTACAAACTATAGTAATCTAATCCTTTAAATTTAGAAATTAAATCGTTCCAATTATCTGCACTATTTAAAAATTCCCTAAACATTCTTTTTAATTATAGATTTAATTATACCTTTTATAATTCTAATAATTAAAATTATTTTAATTTTTATTGAACTTGATGATAAAATATTTTTAATATAAAAAATTAATAATTCTTTTTTATAAATTGTGTCCATTTTATTAGTAGCCTGACTGTCATGAACTCTCCACTTAGATAATATTTGATTTGTCATTGCAAAATCATAATGTAAACCCATACGGCAAAAAAATTCATAATCAGCTAAATATTTATATTTTATATTAAACTTTCCAATTTTTTTTGCCGCATTTTTAGAAAATACTACTGACTCTGAATCAATAAAACATCCTTCAATAAGCAAAGATTCATAAACTTTTCCTTTTTCTAAAGTTATTTTTTTTAAATTAAAAATATCAAAATTATTTCTAATTTTTGATCCATCATCTTTAAAGTGAATAGTATCCCCAAAGAATAATTTAACATTTGGATGTTTTGTAATTTGATTAGCATGAATTTCTAACCTATTTTGTAAAGCAATATCATCATGGTCAAGTATAACTACCCATTCATTTGCGGCTTCTTTTAATGCAAAATTTCTAGCTGATGCAAAACCTTTATTACTTTGATAAAAATATTTTATTTTTGAATTTTTAGTTTTATATTTATCAATAATTGATTTTGTTTTATCTGATGATCCATCATCAATTATAATTAATTCCCATAATTTATAACTTTGATTAATTACGCTTTCTAAAGTATGCTTTAAATATTTTTCAGAATTGTAACAACAAATTATAATAGAAAACCATATTTTTTCATTCATTTTAGAATTTTCCATTTTGTACTATAATTGTATTATTAAAATAATATCTCTAATATTTTCAAATTAATTTTTAATACTTTAAACGAATAGCTTTATAAAATATATAACCTTCTTTAATAAATATATCAAATATGGAAAATGTATCTTGTGATTATTGTTGTTTTGACGATTATAATATTATTTGTAAACAAAAAGATATTGTACACAAAACTTCTGAGGATTATTTCCAAATTGTTAGGTGTAAAAATTGCGGACTACATTATACAAATCCTAGGCCTAACAAAAAATTAATTTCTAAATATTATCCAAAAGAATATAGTTTTTATAGGACAAGTAAATTTAATTCTCTAAAAGAATTAATTCTAAATTTTTTATCAAATTCATTATTTGGAAATTTATTTATAATAATTCCAACAGTATATAGAAAATTAAAAAATTATGTTAAACCAAATATTTTATATCCAATTACAATTAAAAAAAATGAAAGTATCCTTGATATTGGTTGTGGGTCTGGAATCTCAACTCATTTTTGGGGACACAAAGAATCTCTTAAAAATTATTTAAATCTTTCAAAAAATGTTTTTGGTGTTGAGCCCAATACACTAAGTCAACAAATTTTAAAGAAGATGAAGATAAAAGTATACAGTGACATATCTGATATTAATCCAACGATTAAATTTGATTTTATAAGAATGAATTGGTCATTGGAACATGTGCATTATCCATCAAGATATTTTAAATTTATTTTCAATCATTTAAAAAATAATGAATCAAGAGCCCTGATATGCATTCCTAATTATGGTGGACATATATATAAAATTGATAAATCAAATGTTGAATTGCCTATTCATTTGTATCATTTTCAGTACAAAGATATCCTAAATTATTGTAGAAAGTTTAAATTAAAAATAGAATATTTTAAAACTTTTTCATATGCATCGATGTATCTATTTTCAGGATCAATAAATGAAAATTTAATAAAATATAAAGGTATGTCTTTGTATTCAATGCAAAAATTACAAAAAGAATTAAATTTAATAGATAAAAAAAATCAAGGGAATGATATGATTTTTGTTCTTAAGCATGATTTATAAATCTATAATTATTCAAAACGAGGATGAGGCAAAATTTATTGTTAGAAAATCAGAATTAAAAAACAAAAATTTTCTTGCTTTTAGTCCAGATATCAGACTAATTTTAGTTCAAAACAGCATCAGTAATATATTTCCTACTTTAGACCACTTTTTTGACCATTCAAAAGTTTCAAAAAAGTTAATCGAGTATGAAGGTAAATTAAACAAAATTCTAGATAATAGAACTTTAATATATGACCACATTGAAGAAACTTTTACAAATTTGTTTTATTCTATATTATCTTCAATTGAATTTTATAGAGTTTTAATTAGTCAATTTGATAAAGACGGACCTTGGCTAGTTTATAAAAAAAATACTTTTGAACTAGTTTATAATTTTGATGAAATTATTAGTATAATCGCAAGTAAATTAATCAATGAAAAAAAGGGAATATTCCATGAGAGGCGTCCAATTAATTACCGAAAAAATAAGAAACTGAATTCAATTTTTGATTTATTAAATAAAATTATAATCAAGAAAAGTAGTAGCAACGGACTATGGTTAACGAGTACTATATATGGACAAAAAACAATAATAGAAAAAAATAAGGTTAAATATCCTAAATTAAAGATGGTATATATATCACCCCCATACGGCAATACTTTGCTCAAATTATTTAAAAATTTTTACACAGCTATTTTTAATAAAACAAATATTTTTGAAATCATACCAAATGTTACGAAAAGAAAAAATTTTAATGAGTGTATAAATATAATCTTAGATAATATATTGAATAAAGATGATTTTTTATTAAAAAAAATATTGGTTCCATTCTTTTCTGATATTTGTGAATACCAGTATTCTTTACACTTCGAAGTATTAAAGTATTTTAATTTAAATCCACCAAAAATTTTAATTGCTCATCAACTTAACTTATTTGAACCAGCTACAGTCGGCTCTATTTTCAAAGATAAATCAAAAAAAGTTTTTTTAATTTCTCATGGATCACATAGAGTTTCAAATAATAATACAACTAATTTTGAATTATTTAGACATGCGAGAGGGTTACTTTATAGTAGATTTGCTACTCATATATTTATTCAAGAAAAATCTGCATTTGAGCTATTGAATAAAATTGGTCACCAAAATTATAAATTTAAAATCTTGTTTTGTGACAAGCCTTTTATGTGGTCAGTGCAAAAAATTAATAAAGAAAATAAAAAATTAAAGAAGGATATTATTTTTTTACATGCAAGTACTTTTAAAATGCAATCATTACGTGTAGAAATATTTGAAAATTCATTTGAATATCTTGATAATATTATAACTCTATCAAAAGAATTCTCAAAATTAAAAGGTTGCAAATTAGTATTAAGACTAAGAAATTTAGATGAATGTAAAATAGATACGATTAAATACTATATTAAAGAATATAAAAATGTTTTTATAAGCAAAAATATTTCCTTTAAAGATGATTTAGAACAAACACATTGTTTAATAAGTTTTAGTTCAACTGCAATCGAGGAAGCATATTTTAATAGTATACAGGTTGGATTAATTGATTTTAATAAGAAAAATAATATAGAATTTAATTTATCAAATTTAATTACTAGACTTAATAAGAAAAAACTACAATCACAATTAGAAAATTTAATTATTAAGATCAAGACTGCAAATCAATCTGATCAAATATCTGATAGAAATAATTTTTTGAATAAAAATAAATCTTTAGATTTTGATAATTTTATAGATAATTTATTTCATATATGAAAATTAAAAGTTTTACTTACGAATTTTTGAATTTAAATAATTTAAATGATTGGCTTGAAGTTGCTAATGAATCTTCACATTCTTGGCACTCAATAAATGATAATAATATTTTAAAAAAACATAATTCCATTAATACTATCAGGCTAATAATTTATGATTCTAAAAATCCTATTGCAATTTTTGGGGGGAGTATTCAAAGAAAAAATATATTTTATAATTTTTTAAATATAAATTATTTATTTTGTAACTACGAAGGCTTAATTATTAAAGAAAATAAACTTAATTTATCAAGTCAAATTTATTTTTATTTAAACGAAAAAATATTTAATAACCTCTTAAGAAAGGAATATAAAATTGATACTATAAAATATTATGCAACACCAAATAATATCTCATTAGCTTATAATTATAATAATATTAAGTGCTATTATAAGAAAAAAATTAGGAATGACTTATTAATTATTAAAAAAAACCAAAAATTTTTAGAGTCAAAAAAATATAATTTACGAAGAGAGATAAAAAAAGGACTTAAGAATCTACAATATGAAAATATTAAGATATTAAAAAATAAAAATGAAATTGATATAAATAAAATATTAATCCTTCAGTCGGAATTTATAAAAGATAAGAAATTACAAAATTTCAATTATGATAAGAATTTTTTTACAGAAAGATTAAATAGCGATTTCTATTCTTTTAATGTAATCGAACACAATAATGAATATGTTTTTCTTAACATAAACTCAATGTATGATAAATTTATAACTAATCATTATATGATACAAAATTCTTACTCAAAGAAAAATTTTTTTGCAAAAGCAATGTATTATAATTTAGTTAATGAACTAAATAACGATCAAGTTTATATATTAGGTATTGAAAACGATAATAAATCAGTTGATTGGTTTAAAAAACAGATGAGTAATTCAAAAATAGAATACTATATCTATGACTTTTATTTGTCATTAAAATCTTTGATTATCTTAATATCAAAATTAAGTATATTCGTAACTATAAAAAAGTTAAAATTTTATAAATGAATTATAATAAAAAAGTATTAATATTAGGTTTAGGCTATGTAGGCTTAACATTAGGTCTTGTATTTGCTAAAAATGGAATTAAAGTTTTTGGTTTCGATATAGATAAAAAAACTATCAAATTACTCAAATCAAAACGACCTACTTTTTATGAAAAAAATATTACAAAATATATAAATAGATACATAAATAAATCATTTCAATTAGTAGAACAAATAGAGACAGCAGATATATATATAATCACGGTAGGCACTCCTTTAAAGAAACAACGTAAAATACCTGAAATAGAATATTTAAAAAAATCAGCTATTTCTGTTGCATCAAAAATTAAGAAGAATGATCTTGTTATTCTTCGATCGACAGTTCCTATTGGTATTACAAGAAAGCTGGTGATACCAATTTTAGAAAGAAAATCATATTTAAAAGCTGGTAAAGATTTTAAAATTTCATTTTGTCCAGAAAGAACGGTTGAAGGTAACGCTTTACAAGAACTGGAAACACTTCCTCAGATAGTTGGCGGATTTGATAAAAAAAGTTTTAATCAGTCAAAAAAATTATTTTTACATAATACTTCTCAAATAATAAATGCAGAAACTTTGGAAGGTGCAGAAATGTGTAAGTTACTTGATAATACATATAGAGACACTATTTTTGCATACTCAAACCAAATGGCAAAATTATCAGAAAAATTAAATTTAAATCTTCATGATCTAATAGAAAAAGTAAATTTCAATTATAGTAGAAATTTTATTCCTCGCCCATCTCCTGGAGTAGGGGGTCCTTGTTTAACAAAAGATCCATATATTTTAGATGATGTATTTAAAAAAAATAATTTAAAATCTGAAATAATCCTAAATTCTAGAAAAATTAACGAATCTATGGTTCTAAATATTTATAGTAGATGTAGGCATTATTTTTTGAAAAAAGGAAAAGATATCAAAAAAACTAAAATTTTTATAATTGGTATTGCCTTTAAAGGTACGCCACCAACAGGAGACACAAGGTTTTCGACTTCTTTAGATTTAGTTAATTTATTAAAAACTAAGAAAGTAAAAAATATATTTGCTTACGATTATGATGTATCAAGAAGTGATCTTAAACAACTTAATTTAAACTTCTTAACAATAGAAGCGGGCTTTAAAAACTCTGATTGTGTTATTATAATGAATGAACATAAAGCTTACAAAAAATTAAATATAAATAAACTAATTATGACTATGAAAAAAAACAGTTTATTGTTTGATAGTTGGGGAATTTTTAGAAAAAATACCAATATTAAAAAGAAAAAAGATATTAAATATATTGGTATAGGATTTTAAGATATGGTAGCGGAGGAGGGATTTGAACCCCCGACATCACGAATATGAGCCGTGCGCTCTGACCAACTGAGCTACTCCGCCTTAATTTTTAAATTAAATGATGCTTATAAGGGATCTTTATTAAAAAATATATCTAAAATTTACTTTCTATAAAGTGAAATAGTTGCAAAAGAACATTTATTTAAATATTTAATATTTGAAATAATTTTATCTATAAAAAAGAAA
>CACBDX010000019.1 GCA_902538155.1 uncultured Alphaproteobacteria bacterium | reverse complement strand
AATATAAGGCATCCCAAAGAAGAAAATGATTGTTAAAACTAGCGTAGCAAAAAGTAACATTGAAGTAGTGTTTTCAACAAAGTCAGAAGCCTCGCGTTCATCTTTTGGATTGAGAACAACACCAGAGAAAACAGGGATTAATGCAGCGCTGTATGCTCCTTCGGCTAGGACACGACGAAAGAAATTAGGAATACGAAATGCTACGAAGAATGCATCAGCAATTACTGTCGATCCAAGATATCTTGCTATTAATATGTCTCGGATAAAACCTAATACTCGACTTAAAAATGTATAAAAGCTGACAGTAAAGAATGATCTAAATAGACTCTTCATATGGTGGTTTTATAGTTTGGTAACTGATTTGTATAAGTGAAATTTATGGCTTAATTACGAGCCAAAACAATATCCTGCTGATCTCACGGTTCTTATATAATCTTCTTTTACGTCATTATTAATAGCTTTGCGCAGTCTTCTAATATGAACATCAACTGTTCGAGGCTCTACATTAGCCTCATTTTTCCAAACATGATTAAGTAATTGTTCACGGCTAAAGACACGACCAATATTTTCCATGAAGAAAGATAATAAATTAAATTCTGTTGGACCAAGATGAAGAATTTCGCCATCTCGTGATGCCGAGTGAGATACAAGATCAATTACTATTCCTTTATAAGTTAAAACTTCATCTACAAACATTGGTCTTATTCGTCGAAGAACAGCTTTTACTCTTGCCACTAATTCGTTAACCGAAAAAGGTTTTGTTATGTAATCATCTGCTCCAGTTTCTAAGCCACGAAGTTTATCTTCTTCTTCACCTTTTGCTGTTAACATTATGATAGGAATATTCTTATGTTCTTTATGATTTCTAATTCTTCGACAAAGTTCAATTCCTGATAACTCTGGTAACATCCAATCAAGAATAATTATGTCAGGTGGTTTATATAAGATTTTTTCTAAAGCAGTTTCACCATCCGTTGCAGTATCTATTTTATATCCTTCTTTGTTAAAATTAAATTTTAAAAGATCTAATAATGATTCTTCATCCTCAACGATAAGCATTTTAAGTTTCATGAGTCTTTAGTATTAAATTTTTGTTACAATTCTATTAAAAACTTATTTTTTCTTTGGAAGAATTGCTTCCCAGGTTGGGTCTGGATTACCATCAAATAGAGGTTCACCAGAAACTGCGTAATAAATATCTTCCGCGATATTTTGAACATAGTCACCTATTCGCTCTAGGTCTTTAACCATATATAAAAGACTTGTACATGCTGTGATTCTTTTTGGTTCTTCCATCATGTAGGTTAATAATTGTCTTAATATTCCAAGATATTCTTCATCAATTTGTCTATCCATTAACCAAACTTTTTTTGCGGCTTGATCTGAAAATTCTAAAAAAGCTTTTATTACTTCACTAATCATAATATTAACTTGTGCACCCATATTAATAATATCTCTCGAGGGTTTTTCTGGTAAAACTATTTCTGCTACTGCTACTCTTTTGGCAATATTTGTTGCATGATCTCCTATTCTTTCTAGATCTTTATTGATTTTAATTGCAGAAAAAATTGTTCGTAAGTCTGCAGCCATGGGTTGTCTTTTGCCAAGTATTTCAACTAAGCTTTGATCAAGAGCATTATATGCTTTATCAATGACATTATCGTTTTCTATAATTTTTTCAGCAAATTCTGTATCTTTATCTTTTAAACACTGAAGTGAGTCTTTTAGTTGTTTTTCGACTAAACTGCCCATTTCAATAATACCATTTTTAATGTCTTTTATTTCCTCATCGTACGATTTTACAATATGTCCTTCTTGTTTCATTATCCAAATCTCCCTGTAATGTAATCCTGTGTTTTAGTATTATCAGGATTTGTAAAAATTTTGTTTGTCTCGCCCGTTTCTATTAATTCTCCTAAATGGAAGAAACATGTTTTCTGTGAAACTCTTGCTGCCTGTTGCATAGAATGAGTTACTATAATAATTGTATAGTTTAATCTTAACTCATCAATTAATTCTTCTATAATAGCAGTTGCTATTGGATCTAAGGCAGAGCAAGGTTCATCCATTAGAATTATTTCAGGATTAACAGCAATTGCTCTTGCAATACATAATCGTTGTTGTTGGCCACCGGATAAACTTGTTCCAGGTTCATTTAATCGATCTTTTACTTCATCAAATAGACCTGCCTTTTTTAATGATGAATGTACAATTTCTTCTAGGTCATTTTTTGAGTCAACTAAACCATGTATAGTTGGGCCATAAGCAACATTATCAAAAATAGATTTAGGAAAAGGGTTTGGTTTTTGAAATACCATTCCAATTTTAGATCTTAGACTTACAACATCAGTTTTTTCACTAATAATTTCTTCGTTATCTACTTTTATTGATCCCGATACTTTACATATATCAATTAAATCATTCATTCTGTTTATACATCTTAAGAAAGTTGATTTACCACACCCTGAAGGACCAATTAATGCCGTAACTTCTTTCTCCTTGATATC
Source organism: uncultured Alphaproteobacteria bacterium (assembly GCA_902538155.1). Taxonomy (GTDB): domain Bacteria; phylum Pseudomonadota; class Alphaproteobacteria; order HIMB59; genus CACPNW01. The sequence continues at coordinate 19,192 of CACBDX010000019.1, read as the reverse complement.
CATTGAGATTCCAAAAAGAGCTTGTTTGGATCCATAATATACATCTACACCATTTGCCAATATTTTAGAGTTACTCATGTTTTACCACTTCCTTTCAAATCTATTTCTTAAGAACACTGCAATGGCATTCATCATAAACAAAAATATTAAAATTACCATTATGGCTGCGGCTGATTTTTCCTGAAAACCTCTTTCTGCACTTTCCACCCAAAGATATATTTGAACAGGTAGTGCTGCTGAAGGTTCTGTTAAACCAGTTGGAATATTAGGAATAAATGCAATCATGCCAATCATTATTAGTGGTGCTGTTTCTCCTAATGCTTGTGCTAATCCAATAATAGTCCCTGTTAAAGTCCCTGGTAGTGCAAGGGGTACGACATGATGAAATACGGCTTGAGTTTTTGTTGCTCCAACTGCAAGTGCTCCTTCTTTAATTGAAGGAGGAACAGCTTTCAATGAAGCTCGGCAGGCAATAATAATAGTTGGTAACGTCATTAATGCTAACACGGAACCTCCAACTAACGGTGTGCTCCTTGGAAGACCAAAAACATTAAGCAATACACCTAACCCAAGTAATCCAAAAACTATTGATGGGACTGCTGCGAGATTTGAAATATTTACTTCTATTAATTCAGTTATTCTATTTTTTGGTGCAAATTCCTCAAGATAAACAGACGCTCCTATAGCAATTGGAAAAGATAAAATAAAAACAGTAAAAAGAGTAAATAATGATCCCATAAATGAACCAGCAACACCAGCAATTTCAGGATGCCTTGAATCTGCTTTTGTAAAAAAGAAATTATTAAAAACTTGTTTAACTCTTTTTTCTTCAACTAATTGATCAACATAACTTAATTGAATATCATTTAATTTTCTTCTATCTTCTGGCACATCCCTTCTTGAATTACCTTTTAATAGTTGATCCACATCACTATGGGCAGTTACCCAAATTTGTTGCTTTGTATTAATAACTTCAGGATTATCTAAGAAGTAGTCTTTAATTTCGTTATCTACATTTATAGAAAATAGTTTTTTTACTAATTTAATATCTGATTTTGAGAGATCGGGGAAAAAATTTTCAATAGCCTGTTTTTTAACTCTAAAAAATTTTCCTTTTTCCATCTCTTCAACTGAAGAGTCAGGTGTTAGTTTTAAAACCTCTTGATTATAATCAACTTCTAGAAGAACAATTGTTTTTTGAAAAGCAGTGTATCCTTTAGAAAATATTGTATACAAAAGAAAAACTAAAACTGCTAAAGATAAACACATAGCTGTAAAGCCGTAATACTTAAATCGCATATCTTCTAAACTTCTCTTTTTTCTCAAAGAAATAATTTTTTCTTTAGCAACAGAATTATTCATAACGCTCCCTGTATCTCTTTACTATTTGTAGAGCTATAATGTTAAGAAATAATGTAATAACAAATAAAACTAATCCTAAAGCAAATGCTGATAATGTTCTTGGGTTATCAAATTCTTGATCACCTATTAAGGCCACAACAATTTGCACTGTAACTGTTGTTACATTTTCAAAAGGATTGCCCGTAAGATTGGGGGCAGTACCTGCTGCAACTACAACAATCATTGTCTCCCCTATCGCTCTTGATATTGCTAATAAAAATGCTCCTACAATCCCAGGTAAAGCTGCTGGTAAAATTACTTTTTTAATTGTTTCTGCTTTATTAGCTCCAATACCAAGTGATGCTTCCCTTAGACTTTGCGGGACAGAGTTTATTACATCATCAGATAGAGAAGAAATAAAAGGAATAATCATAACTCCCATTACCATACCAGCAGCAAGGGCACTTGTTGGTGAAGCATCAATTCCAAATGATTGTCCAAATGCTTTAACGAAAGGGGCAACACTAACAAAAGCAAAGAACCCATAAACTATTGTTGGTATCCCTGCTAAAATTTCGAGAAGAGGTTTAACTGTTTTTCTAACTCTTTTACTAGCATATTCTGCTAAATAAATTGCAGTTAATAATCCAAGAGGTGCCGCAACACACATAGCTACTACCATAACTAAAAATGTCCCAGCAAATATTGGTACTGCACCAAAGGACCCCTCTGCAGCTGTTTGACCTTCTCTAATTGGAATAAAAGGGTACCACTCGGTACTGAATAAAAATTCAAATATTGATACTTCTGCAAAAAAGCGAAGGCTTTCAAATATTAGTGAAAAAACTATTCCTATTGTAGTAAAAATAGCAACAGATGAACAAAATATAAGTATATATTGTATATACCTTTCAATTGTATGTTGAGCATGAAATTCAGGTTTTAGTTTTTGTGAAGCGTATAAAGCTCCAAGTAACATTATAATGATTATTGAGGTATAAAAAGATATTTGACTTATTTGTCTTAAGGAAGAATAGTGAGATGCAGCATTAATTATTTCTATAGATTTACCATCAGCAAAAGAAGGATTATTAGCAACATTTCTAATCTCTGCTAACAATAATCCTTCGTTGTAAACCGCACCCTCAATAAATTCAAATTTACTAATAACTATGTTTTGGATAATCTGTTCTTGAAAAATAGCCCATGAAAAATAAACAATTAGTGCAGGAAACAAACACCAAATTAAAACGTATTGTGCGTAATAATTGGGAAGAGATTTGCTTTTCGTACCTTGTTTTTTAGAGTTTAATTTAATTCTTGATCTTCCGTATATAAAGGATGAGAAAATTCCGACTGCAATTAAAACTAAAGACCAAAAGAACATTTATAACTTATTATTAAAAAAAAGGGGGCTTGTATGCCCCCATTTTATAAAAATTAAAGTTTTTTATTTATAATTTGTTTGATTAGAAATAGCATCAAGAACAGCTGCTCTATCCGCAGGACTTAGTTGAACAAGTCCAGCATCTAGTAAGTAACCTTCTGTTGCTTCTTCACTTACAAACTCATTAACATATTCCATTAAACCAGGAATAACGCCAATGTGAGCTTTTTTAATGTAGAAGAATAAAGGTCTTGCTATTGGATATGAATAATCTTGGATACCTTCCATAGAGATTTCAACACCATTAATCATTGATGCTTTAACTTTATCAGAGTTATTAGATACAAAACTATAACCAAATATACCGAATGCACCTTGCTCTTTAGTTATATGCTCAACATACAGTTCATCATTTTCACCACCTTCAATAACGTGGCCATCTTCACGATATGCCTGACAATCACCATCGGCAACTAACATATCTTTAACACAACCCTTTTTCATTACGAGTGAGTCAAATGCATCTCTTGTTCCAGAAGTTGGGGGAGGTGCCATAATAGAAATTTCAACTTTTGGTAATCTTTTATCTATTTCATACCAAGTTGTTGGAGCGTTTGCATTATCTCTAGCCATTGCCTGCCAGATTTCTTCTTTACTTAAATCAATGCCACCTTTCATTGTAGCACCGTTGGTATATTTCCACTCATAATCTGCAGCGTATGCAAAAGCTATACCATCATTGCCAACTCTAACTTCGATTATATCGGTTACACCACCATCTTGACAAAGTTTGAATTCTTTATCTTTTTGTGCTCTTGAAGAGTTAGTGATATCTGGATGTTCAACACCAACACCAGCACAAAATAATTTATGCCCTCCGCCAGAACCAGTTGATTCAATTACAGGTGCTTTCATTCCTTCTGATGCCATTTTTTCAGCAACTAAAGTAGCGAAAGGATAAACTGTAGAAGATCCTACAATTGAAATATAGTCTCTTGCTGAAACTGAAGTAGTTCCAAATAGAGCAAGGGCAGCAATTAATTTGATTATATTTTTCATATTTAGCCTCATTTAAATTTAGATTTAGATTTAGATTGCCTTACAGAATAAATATTAAGGATTTATTACAGTTTGCTGAAATACTGGTAAAGAAATAGTAAATGTTGAGCCCTTATCTAGCTTGCTTTTTATTGATAATTTACCATTATGCTTATTAATTATATGTTTAACAATAGATAAACCCAAACCGGTACCACCTTGATTTCGAGATCTATTTTTATCTATTCTATAAAATCTTTCAGTAAGTCTTGTTAAATGCTCATTTGATATACCTTCTCCGTTATCTATAAAACTTATTTGGCAAAAGGGGGTATTGTCATCAATGACTCCCTCAATCTCAATACCAATAGTGGAATTTTCTCTGCTATATTTTATTGCGTTATCAGTTAAGTTTAAAAAAACTTGAATTAGAGCATCTTTGTTTGCTGATATTGTAGACTTATCAAAATCATCCTTGATTTGAACTTCAATTTTTTTTGCCATTAATTTGTTTTGTAAATTATCTACTACGCCATCAATTAATTGCCTTATATTCGCTTCTTGAAATTCTATAGGCTTATCTTCAGTCTCATATTTACTTAGTAATAATAAATCTTCGACAAGTCTAGTCATACGCCAAGCCTGATCTTCCATTGTGTCTAAAAATTTACCAACCGTTTTGTCTTGGTTCTTATCTTCATTGAGTGAATTTTTAATTGTTTCAACATAGCCTAGAATTGAAGAAAGAGGAGTTCTCAATTCATGGCTTACATTGGCCACAAAATCTGTTCGCATTTGTTCGTAGTTTTTAAGAAGACTTTGATCATTTAGTGATATTAATAATTCTTCATAATCTTTTTCAACAAATATTAAGTCAGCAATAAAATACATATCACTAAAATTAGATGGGGTGAATTCAAACTTAAAATCTTCTTTCTCCCTAAAGGCTTTATCAATAAAAGTATTTAGCTCTGTTGATCTAATAATATTATTGAGATCTCTTCCTTCATCGATAAATAAAAATTTTTGTTTAGCTGCATTATTGTAAAAAATTATTTCCTTATTTGTATCAATTGCAATAATAATCGAAGGTATCTTACTTAGACTTAGTCTTAGTTTTTTTTTCATATTTTTTTAATTTCGGCCAATCATTGTCACTTAAAATATAACCTACACAATTTCTAGAACCACACTTGCAAATGTGATCCATAAAATCTGTATCAAAAGGATAGCCGTAGTTATAGAAAAGTTCATCTCCTTTTTTTATTCGTTTAATGGAAGAAATCCAAATTTCATTATCTATGATGTCTACTTCACAATTAGGATTGCATGAATGATTGATAAATTTTGCAAAATTATAATCGACATCACCGTCGATGTCATATCGCTTGTTTAGTTCAAAAACATAGACCATGCCGTTATTTTTATCTTTTTTTGCTTTGCGGATTTGTTTATCTGCTCTTTTGTCACCCTCTCTTTTAGTAACCTTATCACCAATATATTGAATTACTTTCTGCCCTTTTTTAATATTCGTTTTTGCAAATAATCCAGAACCATGAAGGGGTGATTTTTTTTTAAACCAAATTTTCTGCGTCATACTTTTATTTTTATGCAATACACACATATAATAATAAATTGTATTATAAAATGATACTTTTATGTATAAGAAAAGTCTTTAATTAATGAAATTTAAAAGTAATAAAAAATTTTACCGCACAATTTGGATTTCGGATACTCATCTAGGAACCAGTGGTTGTAAAAGCAAGATGCTTTTAGAATTCTTAGAAGAAACAGATTCGGAATATTTATTTTTAGTAGGGGACATTGTTGATGGATGGCGCATGCGTAAGAAAATGTATTGGCCACAAGAACATAATGACATTGTTCAAAAAGTTTTAAAGAAGGCTAAAAATGGAACTAGAGTAGTACTTATCCCAGGAAATCATGATGAAGTATTAAAAGATTTTACAAATTTTTCTTTTGGAGAAATTTCTATCAAAAATGAAGATACGCATCAATTAGCTGATGGAAGGAAAGTGCTAATTACACACGGAGACGAATTTGATGCTGTGATCATTAATGCGAGATGGTTAGCCAAAGTTGGATCAGCACTTTATGAATATTTATTAAAGTTAAATAATATATTTAATTTTATTCGACGAAAGATGGGTTTGTCTTACTGGTCACTGTCTCAATATTTAAAAAAGAAAACAAAGCATGCAACCAACTTTATTAGTAATTTTGAGTTTGCTGTATCTGATAGAGCTAGAAGAGAAAATGCCGATGTTGTTGTATGTGGGCATATACATAGACCAGAAATAAAAGAATTAAATGGTGTTCTCTATTGTAATGATGGTGACTGGATTGAAAGTTGTACAGCACTTGTTGAAGATGAAATTGGAAATTTATCAATTCTTAATTGGCCCGAAGAAAGAGAAAATTTAAAATTAATTTCTTTAGAAGAAAAACGAAAAATAAAAGAGGATGCAGCCTAAAAAAATCGCTTTAATTAGTGATGCGTGGGTTCCTCAGGTAAATGGCGTAGTTACTACATTTCAAAGCGTTATACCTATTCTAGAAAAAAAAGGTTTTGAAATAAAAATATTACATCCTCAGATGTTTAATAATTTTAGTTATCCTAGGTACAAAGAAATAAAGATTTCTTACAACACTAAGAAAGTTACTCAAAAATTTTTTAAAGAATTTAATCCAGATATTGTTCATATAATGACTGAAGGTCCAGTAGGTTTTGCTGGTCGTAAGTACTGTCTTAAAAATAAACTACAATATACTTCTTCCTTTCACACTCGTTTTCCTGATTATATTAAACAAAGAGCTTTTATCCCAAAGAGATTTACTTATTCCATATTAAGAAAACTACATGGCGATTCTGAAAGAGTTCTTGTTCCATCAGTTTCAATGCTAAATGAGTTAAAAAAATATAATTTTAAAAATTTAGTAGTTTGGAACAGAGGTGTTGATACAGAATTATTTAATCCAAATAAAAGAGATATAAACAGCAAGGATACTCAGCTGACTTATGTTGGAAGAGTAGCAATTGAAAAAAATATTGAAGAATTTTTAAAACTTAAAGGAAATTATAATAAAATAGTTGTGGGGGATGGTCCTGAATTAGAAAAATATATTAATAAGTATCCTGAAGTAAATTTTGTTGGCTTAAAAAGCGGAGAAGAATTAGCAAAGTATTATGCAAACGCAGATGTGTTTGTATTTCCTTCTAAGACAGACACTTTGGGAAATGTAATACTTGAAGCATTGGCTAGTGGAACACCAGTTGCTGCATATCCAGTAACTGGGCCAATAGATGTATTAACAGATGAGAAGATTAACACTTTAGATAATGACTTGTTACAATCAGTTAAGAAGGCACTTAGAGTAAAAAGAGTTGATTGTAGAAATTTTACTCTTAAATTAACTTGGGATAAATGCGTGAAAGAATTTTTAGAATATATGGTAAACGTCTAGTTATTTAGGGTAATTTTGTAATGACATATTCTTTAAGACAAAAAATACTAGCAGAATTTATTGGGACATATTTTCTTGTACTAACAGTTGTAGGTAGTGGAATTATGGGGGAGTTAATGTCAAATGACCTTGGTATAATATTACTAGGAAACACTATCGCAACAGGTGCCATTTTATATGTAATTATTTCTATGTTTATTAATATCTCAGGAGCGTACTTTAATCCTGCTGTTGTATTAAGTGATATTATTCAAAAAAATATTCCTATTAATTATGGAATAATTTTTATTTTTACTCAGATTATTGGTGGTATATTTGGTTGTTTAACTGCAAATTGGTATTTTGAATATCCCATAATTGAATGGTCACTCAATGAAAGAGTTGGTGTATTTAAATTCTTTTCAGAGATAATTGCAACTGTTGGATTATTATTAACTATTTTTATATTAAAAGAGGTAAACAAGGAAAGAATAGCTATTGGTGTCGCTCTATTTATTACTGCAGGATATTGGTTTACATCATCAACAAGTTTTGCAAATCCAGCAGTAACCATAGGAAGAATGTTTACAGATAGTTTTAGTGGAATAAGTCCATCAAGTGTTTTAGGTTTTATTTTAGCTCAGATTATTGGTGCTCTTATTGCTACAGTTATTGTTAGATTATTTTTTAAAAATTAATTCAACATATCATGTAAATAACCTTCACGAATTCCATATCTTACAAAAATAATATTTTTAATATTATAAAATGAAGCAAGGCTAAATAAAATATATGTAGATAATTTTAATTTATCTAATCGATTGGGTTGAACAACATTCAATTTTTTAATTTGTTTTTTATCCATAGAGTATAATTTGTGGTAAAATATTTCTAACTCTGAAAATGGTATCAGGTAGCCATGTAGTTTATTTTTCTTGATGCCATTTAGATGTAAATGTAGTTTTGCAAGATTGCGCCACATGCCTCCAATAACATAAATATTTCCTTCGTTTTTAGAAAATTTAAGAGATTGGTTTTTAAATTTCGAAAATAAAAAATTATCAAATTTAATTTTAGTAGTTTTGTACATATCAGATTCACTTCTTAAGATGCCAATCTTTAAACTTTTAGTCTCAAGTATGTTCTTATTTTTTATTGAACTAAGTTCTAAACTTCCACCTCCCAAGTCAGCGACTAAACCGATTGGATTTTTTATTGAACTAATTACACCTAGGGATCCACATTTAGCCTCATTTTTTGGTGAGAGTACTTCTACTCTTACTGATTTTTTTTTCTTGAAAGGCTCAACAATTTCTTTTCCATTTATTGTTTCACGAATTGCTGCTGTTGCAATAATATGAATATCTAAGGACTCATAATCTTTTGCAATCTTAATATATTCTTCTAGGCATTTTATAGCTTCTTTAATTTTTATCGATGGGAGTTTACCTGTGTTAATACTTTCACCTAATTTTAAAAATTCTCTTTTTTGATAAAGTATTGGAAAAGGATAAATAGCTTGCTCATATATAACCAGTCTAAATGTATTAGAACCTAGATCAATCACTGTTATGGGATTTTTGTTTTTCATTTTAGCCATGGAAATGTATATATCTAAAGTATTAAACTCGAATGCTACAAGTTTATTTATTACGTCATGCCAAATCTAGTTGGGATAATTTAGAGCTTGATGACATTGATAGACCTCTCAATAAAAGAGGTATGAGAAATGCAAAACAATTTTCTAAAATATTAGATAAAAGAAAATTTCAAATTGGTCAGATAATATGTTCTCCTTCTAAAAGAACAACTAGCACATATGGTATAATTTCTAACTCGTTTGATCGCTCAGTAAAATTTACAATTGATAACGATATTTATGAATGTTCACCAAATATACTTGTAAGAAAAATTAAAAAATTAAAAAAAAACACACTTATCATTGGGCACAACCCTAGTTTGATAGAGTCAATTAATATTTTTTATGTAATTCGGATATTGAACATTTTCCAACCTGTGCTTTTGCCATAATATCCTTTAAAAATAGCTGGGTATTAAGTGAAATTTTAAAACCACAAAATAAGAATTATTAAAGAAATATGAATTTTTTATGAAAGTGTTTTTTTTTATTAATAATATAAACAAAAATTATGATTAAAAATAATAATTCTTTTAACTATATTAATAGAGAATTATCTTGGCTTAAATTTAATGAAAGAGTCTTAAGTCAGACACTTGATAATAAAACGCCATTATTAGAAAGAGTTAGGTTTCTATCAATAGCATTCTCTAATCTTGATGAATTTTTTATGGTTAGAGTGGCAGGATTAAATGTTCAAAAATATTCACGAAATAAAAGTTTTGATGGATTAACACCACAACAACAACTCAAGTTGATAGATAAAGAAACATCAAAGATGATTTCAGATATAAAATCAATATGGATAGATTTACTAAAAGAGCTTTCAGAAAATAAAATCCATATAGATGTAGAAAAAACACTGAAAACAAAAGATAAAACATTTATAAAAAATTATTTAGAAGAAAATAATTGGGGGGTTTTAACACCAATTATTATTGATCCATCTCACCCATTTCCTTTTATACCAAATAAAGAAACAACATTAGTATGTCGTTTAATAAATAATAAAAAAACTTTTTATGGAATACTGAGAGTGCCAGAGGGATTAGAAAAATTTATTAAATTACCTGGTAAAAAAATACGTTTTGTATCCATGGAGACAGCCTTGCTTATTTCTTTAAAAGAAATTTTCCAGTGTGATAGAGTTTTGGATAAAGGTGTTTTTAGACCAATTAGGAATAGTGAATTAGAATTAGGAGGTGAAGGAGAAGATTTATTTTTAGTATTTCAAAAAGCTATTTTTGAGAGAAGAAGACAAGAGGTAATAAGAATTGATTTTGATGAAAACATATCTAGTCACTTAATTAAATTCATAAATAAAAAACTTAACTATAAGGATGTAAATACATATAAACTTCCAATACCCATTAATCTTTCTAGTATAGAGTCAATTTTTTTAAAAGATTTTAAAAAATTATTTTTTCCAAAATTTAAGGTACGATTTCCTGAAAGAATTAAAGATTTTAAAAATGATTATTTTAAAGCAATAGCGAATAAAGATATTGTTATTCATCACCCCTTTGAATCTTTTGAAGTAGTGACTCAATTTATTGATCAAGCTGCAGATGATCCAAAAGTCTTATCAATAAAACATACTTTATACCGAACTACTGATGACTCGCCGATAGAAGCAAGTTTAGTTAGAGCAGCACAAAAAGGGAAATTAGTAACTGTCATTATAGAGCTGCAAGCACGTTTTGATGAAGAGCGTAACTTAAAATGGGCAAAAGAATTAGAATTAGCTGGAGCGCAAGTTGTTTTTGGCAATATTGATATGAAAACTCATGCAAAAATTACACTTGTAACAAGGAAGCAAATGAATTCTGTTGTAAATTACGCACATTATGGAACAGGTAATTATCACCCGAGAAATGCAAAAGTTTATATGGATTTATCTTACTTCACCTGTGACAAAACATTAACAAATGATGCTGCAAAAATGTTTAATTATTTAACTAGTTATTCAGAACCAACAACAATAAAAAAAATAGTATATTCTCCAATAACTGCAAGAAACAAATTAAATGAACTAATTAGAAATGAAATTACAAATGCTGGAAAAAATAAACCATCTGGAATAGTATGTAAGTGTAATTCTCTTGTTGATAAACAAATTATTGATGAATTTTATAAAGCATCTCAAAAAAATGTAAAAATTGAATTGTTGATAAGAGGAATTTGCTCTCTAATACCTGGTAAAGAAAATCTATCGGAAAATATAGTTGTTAAAAGTATAATTGGTCGTTTTTTAGAACATACGAGAATATATTGTTTTTATAACGGTCATAAATTCCCTCATAGAAAAAATATCTTGTTTATTTCTTCTGCCGATTTAATGCAAAGAAATCTAGATAGGCGGGTTGAAACATTTATTCCTATTGAAAATGAAACTGTACATGAACAAATATTAAATCAGATCTTAATTGCCAGTATGACAGATAATACAAATTCTTGGCAAATGTTAAGTAATGGTAATTATCAGAAAAAAGAAATATCAAGCAAAGAGAAAAAGTTTTCCTCTCACAATTTTTTTATCAAAAATCCAAGCTTGTCTGGGAGGGGTTCAGCAAAACTCAAATCTAGAGCTAAGTCTAATTTAAAAATTTGAAAATGGAATTTAATCCCACTCACAATAATTGGACATAAGCAGGAAGAAATAATACTGCGAGTGGTAAGATGTAATTAAATTTTATTTTTTACAGACGTGTTAATAGAATATTAAATTTTTATAAATTAAACTAATTTTTTAATTTATTGGTTTTCAAATAAATTTTTTAGTTCCTTCAATTTTTGAAAATTGAATCTCTTACTTCTTAGTAACTATAATTTTAAAATTAATTTTTTGCATTTACAACATTTGATAGAAATTGATTTGCACATTTATCCCAAGTAAATTGCATTGCAAATTTTCTACAATCTTTTCTATCAATCTTTAAGGCTTTATTAAGTGAGTTTTCAATATTATTATCAAGGCTATCAATTAATGAGTTTTTTAAAATATCTTTAGGACCTGTTACTGGGTAAGCAGCCACTGGTGTGCCAGAGGCTAAAGACTCTAAAATTACATTTCCAAATGTATCTGTTTTGGATGGGAATACCAATGCTTCAGCATTTGCATAATAGTTTGCTAGGTCTTGACCTTTTTTCATCCCAACGAAAGACACATATGGATATTTATTTTGTAATCGTTGCTTTTCTGGACCATCTCCAACAACAATTTTATGCATCTTAGTTCTTATTTCTAAAAACGCTTCGATGTTTTTTTCTAATGAAACCCTACCAATGTAAACAATATACTTTTTCATTCCCTTTTTTCTTTTTAAAGGATTAAATAATTCAGTATTAACTCCCCTTGACCAAATTTTAAGATTTTGAAATTGATATTTAGTTAATTCGTTACGCATAGATATTGTTGGGACCAATACATTACATGCATTTTTATGAAAATTTTTTAAAAAAGAGTACCCAATTATTTTTGGTATCATTATTCTTTGCTCTATATATTCTGGAAATCTCGTATGAAAAGAGGTTGTATATCTCAACTTATTATTCTCACAGAATTTTTTCCCAGCAATTCCAACTGGTCCTTCAGTGGCAATATGTATAACATCTGGATCATAATCACCAAAAAATTTTTCTGTTATTTTTTTTGTATTAATTGCTAATTTTATTTCCTTATACCAAGGATAACTAAAATTAGTAAACATCATTGGGTGGAGTACTTCAATTTGATACTTTTGTTTTAAAAATGGATTAATATGTTGGTATGTATTTACCACACCATTAACTTGGGGAAGCCAAGCATCGGTAATGATCGCTAATTTTTTCACACTAATACACTTTCTGCTAGTTTGTTATGTTTATGTTGAAAAATTTTTTCTCTTTCAATTGACCAGTCAATAAGGGATAATTGTCCCTCATTATTTTCCACTAGCGCAGAACAACTCTCCACCCAATCACCATCATTGCAATATAAAACTCCATTTAATTTTTTTATAATGGGCTTATGAATATGGCCGCACACAACAACATCAGCATTTGCTCTTTTAGCACTATCAGATACGGCAAACTCAAAGTTAGAAATAAAATTCGTGGCTCTTTTTGTTTGATGTTTGAGAAATTGAGATAATGACCAATAAGATAGACCTAGTTTTCTTCTGACAAAATTTAGATAGTTATTCAACTTTAATATAAATTCGTATAGAGATGACCCAATACTTGCCAGCCATTTAGCGTTTAATATAACTGCATCAAATTCATCACCATGTAAAACAAGGGCATTTCTTCCATCAGCTAATTTGTGTGTAAACTTATTTTTTATTGATATATTCCCTAGTGAAAAACTTGTGTAACTTTTCACAAGTTCGTCATGATTACCTGGGATAAATATTACTTTTGTACCTTTTCTTGCTTTACGCAAAATCTTCTGGATAATGTCATTATGAGTTTGATGCCAATAAATTTTTTTTTTCATTCTCCATGCATCAATAATATCGCCAACTAAAAATAAATATTTTGAATCTGTTGATCTCAAAAATTCAAGAAGCATTTCACTCTTGCTATTTTCTGTTCCAAGATGAAGATCAGATATCCATATAGTTCTATAATATGAAACTGATTGCTGATCTTTCATTTTATTAATAAATAATAGAAAGAATTTGTTAAAATTTTATTTCAATTACATTAACTAAATTTTTTTTTTACAGAAGTATTAATTAAATATTGAGTTTTTATTACTTGGATCTAATCTATAAGTGCTATTCCTTAAAAATTTTGTAATCTCAATAAGATTGCCAATTTCTTTTATGGTTTCAAAGGGTATTCTTTGTCCAATATGAACATCAATTTTTTTTCCCATTCTTCTTTTAAGTTCATATATCATTAGAGAATATCGAAAAACTTGCCCAATTTTATCAGCAACATGAAAAAGTTCACTATTTTGTCCTTCAAAAAAAATTGGGAGGACAGGTGATTGAGTTTTCATTATTATTTTTGAAGTAAATTGTTTCCAATCACCATCTATTGCTTTGATTCCTTTTTTTAATTTTGGTTTCGTTGAAACTGATCCTGATGGAAAAATAATAAGTACCCCATTATTTCTTAAGTGTTCTTCACTTTCTTTACGTGCAGCGATATTATTTATTAAAGCATTTTTGTTTTTAGAAAAATCAAGAGGAATAATTTTATCCTTAATAAGATCTGCTCCTTGTAAAACTTTATGCGTAATAATTTTGTAATCTTGTCTAATTTTACTAATTAAAGAGCATATTGTAAGACCATCAGCTATTCCAAATGCATGGTTAGCGATTACTACAAGTTTGCCATTTTTAGGAATATTACTTTTAGAATGATAATGTGTCTGAACACGGAGACCTAATCTTTCAATTGCATCATGCCAAAAATTCTCTGGAGGTAAATTTTCTCTTAAATAATCCTCATACAACTTACGTAACTTAATTTTACCCGTTCCCAATTCGGTTAATTGAATAATAATCTTTCCAACAGGATTAACTTCGGAGTTAGAAAAGGTAAGCGCTGGTTTATTAATTTTCATAAAATTTACTTTAAATTCTTAATTTTATAATGTTAAAAAATTGTTAAAGTACTCGAAAAAGGAGAAATAAAAAATTAATCCCACTCACAATTATTGGTAATTAGCAGGAGGAAATAATACTGTGAGTGGTAAGAAACATTTAAATTTTATTGTTTACAAATAGATTAATGGAATATTAAATTTTTATAAATTTAATTAATTTTTAACTTCATTAATTCTCAAATAAATTTTTTAGTTCTTTCAATTTATCAAAAATTGAATCTCTTACTTCTCTAAACTTATCTAATTGGTTTGAACTAAAACGATCTGATGCAGGATCATCAAATGGAATTGAAAGTATCTGAGCTTTAGAATTTAAAACTGGACACACTTCTTCCTTACAAAGCGTAAAAACGGTATTTAATTCATCTCTGAACTTGTTGTCTAAGCTTTCAAAATCTTTTGAGCGATTTTTTGATATATCAATATCTATTTCACTCATAACCAAAATTGCATTGGGATTGACTGCTTTGGGCACTGATCCTGCACTTTGAATGGTGCAATTAGGATATAATTTTTTTGCAATTCCTTCAGCCATTTGACTTCTTGCTGAATTAGCAACACACATAAATAGAATATTTTTATTTTTCATGCTAGCAAATAAATATATCCAAAAATAAATAGTGGGAGTTGTAAACCAAAGTTTGTGAGCAGCGCTCTATCTTTTGTCATATAACCAACAATTGACCAACCAACAGCACCTGTACCGTGAATAATTATGTTAATTGGATAGGCATTTAAATTGGTTAATAATATTCCTGATAATATTAACGCGGTGCTAAACCACTTTATTCTATTGATTGACAGATCTGTCATATTTTCTCCTTACTTCTATAAATTATAAATATTACACTTTAATTTAATGCTCTGTAGGAAAAAATAAAATCTTCT
Source organism: uncultured Alphaproteobacteria bacterium (assembly GCA_902538155.1). Classification (GTDB taxonomy): domain Bacteria; phylum Pseudomonadota; class Alphaproteobacteria; order HIMB59; genus CACPNW01. Next base: position 3,835 of record CACBDX010000019.1, on the reverse strand, counting down.
TGGATTTTTGATTCAATAGCTCCTTTTCTTCTTGATCGCACTAAATCAATAGCTTCTTGTTTTTCATAGTTAAATTCAATAAGTAAAATAGCAGCTATAGTGCCAGCTCTTCCTTTTCCTCCGCGACAATGTAAAACTATATTTTTGCCATCTATTAATTCGTTTTTTAGCAAAATTTTTGTTGTTTCCCATTTATATTTAAAATCTTTATCTGGTGCTCCCATGTCATAGATGGGTAAATGGTACCAATGTAATTTATGTTCATAAATACTTTTGACAAATAGAGTTTTATTACACAATTTTTCAAATTCGCTATCTTCAACAAAAGAAGTAATGGAGATGCAATTATTATCTTTAAGTAATTCTAATTCTTTTTTTAAAATTTTTTCTTCAAACAAACCATTCGAATTTAGACCTGGGAAAGAAGTTAATATAATTTTGCCTGCAAATGACTTTGAATCTATAAAATCATAGTTGCTAAATTGCATTTATGCTTGTTTAGCTAAAAAAGATTTTCTCGCGTCTTCTAAATAGGGACGAAAATGTTCAACATCGGGAGTTTTTTTATCTAAAATTTTTGCTAAATCATCAAATCTTCGAAGCTCTACTGCTTTATCCATAAAAGGTTTACTAATAAAATCATCTGCTTCTTCTTTTGTAAAAGGACCACCTTGAACTTTTAACGAAAGCTTTGATGCCTCTGATAAACTCTCATAATAACCCTCTTCTACACTTGATAAATATCTTTTTGAATCAACATGCGCTCTAATTGGTAAAATAACATCTTCACCAAAATATTTTTTTAAAAAATCCGCACCTAAATTTTCATGATGACCATCTTTACCCTCGTGGATGGGATCGCCGTCTTCATATATGAGATGTCCTATATCATGGAGCAAGGCAGCTGCTATTGTTGGGCCAGGTAATTTATGTTGTTCTGCCAGTTCAGCACATTGAAGGGCGTGCTCAAGTTGTGTCACATCCTCATTACCATATTGAATATCAGCACCTTTTGTTTTCAAAAGATCTAAGAGATAATCTACGATATTTTCTTCCATCCTCATTCATAATTAACTTATTAGAAAATAAATTCAATTCCAACTTTAATAAGATTGATCAAATTTATAATAATATTTATTAAGTAAATATTTAATGGATAAAAAATTATTAACCCCCGGCCCTCTAACGACATCGATGTCAACAAAAGAGGCCATGCTTCATGATTGGGGTTCGAGAGACACAAAATTTATTGATCTCAATGCATCAATTAGAGATTCCCTTGTTAGATTAATAGATGGTGAAAATAAATATCAGTGTGTTCCAATGCAGGGGAGCGGAACTTTTGCGGTAGAATCAATGGTGAGTTCACTCACATCAAAAGATTCTAAAATTTTAATTCTTATCAATGGTGCATACGGACAAAGAATGAAAAAGATGTGCACTTATTTAGGTAGAGATTTTATTGAATATGAAGTTGCTGAACATGAAGTGCATGACATCAATAAAATTGAAGAGTTAATTGATAGCAACGATTTAACACACGTCTTTACTGTATATTGTGAAACAACATCGGGTATTTTAAATCCTATTGAAGACATTGCAAAATTGGTTGAAAGGAAAAACTTATCTTTATTCATCGATGCAATGAGTGCTTTTGGTGCATTACCCTTAAGTTCTAAAACAATTACTTTTGATGCTGTAGCCGCTTCATCAAACAAATGCTTAGAAGGTGTGCCAGGTGTTGGTTTCGTTCTTGTTAAAAATGAAGTTATTCAAAATGCAAAAGGCAATAGTCACTCACTAAGTCTAGACTTGTATGATCAATGGCAAGCAATGGAAAAAAATAAACAATGGCGATTTACACCTCCAACACACGTATTAGCTGCATTCAACCAAGCTATTGAAGAACATAAAGAACAAGGCGGCGTAAAAGGAAGAGGTAAAAGATATAAAAAAAATTGTGAAATTATTTGTAATGGAATGAAAGAGTTGGGATTTGAGCAACTACTTCCTGATAATTTACAAGCACCAATTATTATTACGTTTAAACAACCTAATGATCCTAAATTTAACTTTGAGAAATTTTATAATGCTCTTAGTGAAAAAGATTTTTTAATTTATCCAGGAAAACTAACAGTGGCAGAAACTTTTAGAATTGGGTGTATTGGTAATTTAGATGAACAAGACATGATGGATACAATAAAAGCTGTAAAAGAAGTCGTTACTGAATTGGGATTAACATTAAACTAACAAAATAATGACAAAAGAAATTGAAATACCATTAGTTAAAGCAACAAATGAAAATCTTAAAGGATACGGATATTTAATCGATAGTTTTGAAAATAGTGATATTGAAATTGTTACTTGGCCAAAACAAGGATGGCGCGACATAGAAGAGGGAACAGGAAATGAAGGTGGAACTACCGAAGGTTCTTTTGATACCTGGTGGCAAGGTGACGTGCTTTATGGACAAAATAACGCTGTCCAACATAAGAGCGATTATGAAGTAGATGGAAAATATATACTAGGTTATGCCAATAACCCCGATAAAGAATTGCAAAAAGATAAATATTCAGATCCAACAAAAATATTTCTATGGCATGCAAATTATCATCCTGATGGAGGTCAGCTTTTTTTTCCTGCAGAAAATAAACCATTTATTTGTCCTTTAGCTTTACCAACAGACGACATCGAACCAGAACATTTCAAAGCATTTTATTGTGACGGATCAAAAGGTTTATATATTCATCCAAACATTTGGCATGAAGGGGTGTTTCCAGTTAAAGAAAAACAATCATTTCATGGAAAACAAGGTAAAGTACATGCAAGAGTTAGCATCGACTTAAAAGAGGAATTTAACAAGTATATTTATTTTAAAACTGCGATCTAATTATAAATTTATATAAAATAATGAAAATTATTCATCTTTCAGACCCTCATATTTATATAGATAAGATTCATGGCATAGATCCTGTCAGTAAATTTAAAAAAGCATTAAGTCATATAAAAAATAATCATGGTGATGCGGATTTATTTGCCATTACTGGTGACATTACAGACTTAGGTGATAAAGATTCTTATCAATTATTTATAAAAATAATTGATGAAGCAGGTCTACCAAAGAATTTAAATCCTCAACTCATTATAGGTAATCATGATAACAGAGATGAGTTTAAAATAAACTTTCCTAATATTGAAACCGATCCAAATGGATTTATTCAATACTTTAAGGATATAGATAATAAACGTTTCATTTTTATAGATACTAATCTGATTAATACTCACCAAGGACATTACTGTGAAGAAAGGCAAGAATGGTTAAATAATATTTTAGGTAAAACTAATACAGATACGTACATCTTTATGCATCATAATCCACTGGCATTAGTAAAAGAGGAGAGTGATGGAATAGGATTGCAACAAAAAAAAGAGTTTCAACAAATTTTAACTAAAAATAATAAGATAATAAAACATATTTTTTTTGGTCATCAACACATTACAAGTTCTGGTTCTTATTGTGGTATTACTTTTTCCTCCCCAAGAAGTACTTGGTCTCCTCTAATACCTAACTTTTCAAATGAATATCGTTTAGGAACGGCTAATACAGATACAAATTATAATGTTGCAATAATTCGATCTGACGCCTTAATTATTCATACAGAGGATTTTTTAAAAACAGAAGTTAATTGGTTTAAATAAAAAATTATTTTTTTTTCGATTACAAATATTTCATTGTTAAAATAAAGACCTTTATTTTTAGCAACAATGTTTTGAACAATTTTTTCATAGTTTTTAGTTTTTTCTACTTTCATTACTTTTTCGTCATCCATTTGAT
>CACBDX010000018.1 GCA_902538155.1 uncultured Alphaproteobacteria bacterium | reverse complement strand
TTCTCAATGCAAGAAATCAAATTTTAGTTGGTCGAAGATTAGATCACCCAAGTGGATATTGGCAAATGCCTCAAGGTGGTATCGATGAAAATGAAAATCCTGAAGAGGCAGTTTGGAGAGAAATGATGGAAGAGATTGGTACGAATAATGCATCTCTGATTAATTCATCTCAAGAATGGATCTCTTATGACATACCTACAGAAACACTCAAGACATTACCTTGGGGTGATAAATACATAGGTCAAATTCAAAAGTGGTTTCTATTTCGTTTTACAGGAATTGATAACGACATAAATGTAGGAACAGAAAATCCTGAGTTTAGTGAATGGAAATGGATGGACTATGATGAAATTAGCCAAAACGCAGTACCATTTAAAAGAAATGTTTATATAAAAATTCAAAAAGAATTTAGAAGTAATTTAGTTAAAGTTTAATTTAGAAAGGAATTAAATTTTATCGTAATAATTTACATTTATTGCTTCTAATTTTGCTTTAGCTACAGAAAGTTGTTCCTCTGATTCTTTACCTTCTTTATTTTCTAATTCTTGTATTTCTTTTTCAATTGATGTTTTTTCTAAAGAATTAACTTCAACAACACTTTCTGCAAGAACAATACATTTTTCAGGATTGATTTCTGCAAAACCACCAGAAACAAAAAAGGATTTAATTAAATTTTTATCTTCACTGTATACCATAACTCTTCCTGGTCTAAGAGAGGACATAACCTTACTATGTCCTGGTAAAATACCTAAGTCGCCATCTTTACCAGGGACAATTATAGTACCAACTTCATCATTGAAGACAAGGTTTTCTGGAGAAACTAAGTCAAAAGAAATTGTTGCCATTATGCGGCTTCAGCTTCTAATTTTTTAGCTTTTTCAATTGCTTCATCTATGCCACCTACCATATAAAATGCAGCTTCTGGCATATGATCATATTCTCCTTTTACCAGTCCATCAAAACTCTTAATGGTATCTTCAAGATCAACATATTTACCTGGTGAACCTGTGAAAACTTCTGCTACGAAAAATGGTTGGCTCAAAAACTTTTCTATTTTTCTTGCTCTAGCAACTGTTAGCTTATCTTCTTCTGAAAGTTCATCCATTCCTAAAATAGCAATAATATCTTGAAGACTTTTATATGTTTGTAAGACTCTCTGCACTTCTCTGGCTACTCTGTAATGGTCATCACCAACAACTTGTGGGTCTAAAATTCTTGAAGTAGAATCTAGTGGGTCAACTGCTGGATATATTCCTTTTTCAGAAATGGCCCTATTTAAAACTGTTGTTGCATCCAAGTGTGAAAAAGATGTAGCAGGTGCGGGATCCGTTAGGTCATCCGCAGGAACATAGATTGCTTGCACTGATGTGATTGATCCTTTTTTTGTAGTTGTAATTCGCTCTTGCAGGGCACCCATATCAGTTGCAAGTGTTGGTTGATATCCAACTGCAGATGGAATACGTCCTAGAAGAGCTGACACTTCAGATCCAGCTTGAGTAAATCTAAAGATATTATCTACAAAAAATAAAACGTCCTGTCCTTCTTCGTCTCTAAAATATTCTGCTTGGGTTAATCCTGATAGAGCAACTCTTGCTCTTGCTCCTGGTGGTTCGTTCATCTGACCATAAACAAGTGCAACTTTTGAGTCCTTACCTTTTAGATCAATAATTCCTGACTCAATCATTTCGTGGTACAAGTCATTACCCTCACGAGTTCTTTCACCTACACCAGCAAATACAGAATATCCTCCATGAGCCTTGGCAATGTTATTAATTAATTCCATAATTAAAACTGTCTTACCAACTCCAGCTCCACCAAATAATCCAATCTTACCACCTCTTGCATAAGGTGCTAGTAGATCAACTACTTTAATTCCTGTTACTAGAACTTCGGTTTCTGTAGATTGATCAACAAACTCTGGTGCTGGTCTATGAATAGGATAAGATTTACTCGTTCCAATATCGCCTCTTTCATCAACTGGCTCTCCTACAACATTCATAATTCTACCTAAAGTTTCCGGGCCTACAGGCATTGAAATAGGGGCACCTGTATCAGTAGCTGTTTGACCTCTAACTAGTCCATCTGTTGTATCCATAGCAATTGTACGAACAGCATTTTCTCCTAAATGCTGAGCAACCTCTAGCATTAATCTTGTTCCGTTGTTGTCGACTTCTAGAGCGTTCATGATTGCAGGAAGTTCACCATCGAACTCTACATCAACAACAGCTCCGAGAACTTGTGATATTTTTCCAGTTAAATTGTTAGCCATATATCCCCCTTTATATTGATTCAGCTCCAGAAATAATCTCTATTAATTCTTTTGTAATGAACGCTTGTCGCGTTCTATTATACTTTAACGTTAAACTATCTATCATTTCACCTGCGTTTCGGGTTGCGTTGTCCATTGCGGCCATTCTTGCCCCCTGTTCCCCTGCATCACTTTCTAAAAGTACTTTAAATATTTGAATAGAAACATTTTTTGGAAGTAAATCCTTTAAAATTGTTTCTTCATCAGGCTCATAATCATAAATTGCATTTGAAGAATTTTCTTTTTCTTCTTCCTTTTCAGAATTTGAAACGTCTAATGGTATTAATTGTTGTTGTGTTACTTCTTGCGAAATAGCTGATTTAAATTTGTTAAAAACTAATATGCATTTATCAAACTTACCATCAAAGTATAATTCTTGAAGCTTATTAGAAATGTTTAATGCGGACTCGTAACCAGTACTTGAAACATTTAAGTCGACAAAACTCTCTATAATTTGATGCTTCATTACTCTATTAAAAAAGTCTCTACTTTTTTTCCCAACTGCCATTAGTTGAACTTTTTTTCCATTACCCTCAAGTGATTTAACTAACTTAAAAGTTTCTCTATTTATACTGCTGTTAAATCCACCACATAAACCTCTATCAGCACTTACTGGAACTACGACATAATTCTGATCACTGCCAGTGCCTGTTAAGAGTTTAATTATACCTTCCCCAGATGCGGCAGATGATGCAAGAGAGGAAAGCATCTCCTCTAGTCTTGATGAATATGGTCTTGCCGCTTCAGCTTTTTCTTGTGATCTACGTAACTTACTTGCAGCAACCATTTTCATTGCTGATGTAATTTTTTTTGTAGATCCAACTGAATTGATCTGAGTTTTGATATCTTTTAAACTTGGCATAGATTAGTTACTTGCAAACTTTCCAACCAAATCATCTAAGATTGATTTTAATTTATCATCATTTTCTTTAGATAATTCTTTTTCATTGGCAATAGCATCTAATAAATCACTATGCTTAGTTCTAATCTCATTTAAAACTTCTGTTTCAAACTTGACCACATCGCCTACTGCAAGTTTATCAAGATATCCGCGTACACCTGCATAAATAGATACAACTTGCTCTGAAACCGTTAGCGGTGAATATTGACCTTGTTTTAAAATTTCAACTAGTCTTGCACCACGATCAAGTAATTGTTTCGTTGAAGCGTCTAAGTCTGATGCAAACTGTGCAAAAGCAGCCATTTCACGATATTGAGCTAATTCTAGTTTTACAGGACCAGCAATTTTTTTCATTGCTTTTGTTTGCGCAGCAGAACCAACACGACTTACAGAAAGACCAACGTTAATTGCAGGTCGAATACCAGCAAAGAATAGGTTGGTTTCCAAGAATATTTGTCCATCAGTAATGGATATAACATTCGTTGGAATATAAGCAGATAAGTCTCCAGCTTGAGTCTCAATAATTGGAAGAGCGGTTAAACTTCCACCACCATGTTCATCACTCATTTTGGCAGCTCTTTCTAAAAGACGACTATGAATGTAAAATACATCTCCGGGATATGCTTCACGTCCTGGAGGTCTTCTTAATAATAGAGACATCTGTCTGTAAGCAACAGCTTGCTTTGATAAATCATCATAGACAATTAATGCATGCATACCGTTATCTCTAAAATACTCACCCATTGTACAGCCAGTATAAGCAGATAAAAATTGTAACGGTGCAGGCTCGGATGCAGTTGCAGATACAACAATTGTATATTCCATTGCACCATTATCTTCTAGTGTTTTTACAATTTGAGCAACTGTTGATCTTTTCTGACCAATTGCGACATAGATACAATATAACTTTTCTTTTTCATTATCTGATTGATTTACAGATTTTTGATTTAAGATTGTATCAATAGCAACAGCAGTTTTACCTGTTTGTCTGTCACCAATGATTAATTCACGTTGTCCTCTTCCAACTGGAACAAGAGCATCAAGTGCTTTAATACCTGTCTGCATAGGTTCAGATACACTTTGACGAGGAATAATACCTGGGGCTTTTAATTCAATTCTTCTCTTTTCAGAAGATTGAATAGGACCTTTACCATCAATAGGATTTCCTAAACCATCAACAACACGTCCTAGCAATTCTTTTCCAACAGGAACGTCAACAATTTCTCCTGTACGTTTAACTGTGTCACCTTCTTTAATTCCAGTATCATCACCGAAGATTGAAACACCTACGTTATCCATTTCAAGGTTGAGGGCCATACCTTTAATGCCGCCTGGGAATTCTACCATCTCTCCAGCTTGTACTTGATCAAGACCATACACACGTGCAATTCCATCTCCAACACTTAGTACTGTTCCAACCTCAGCAACATCCGCTTTAGTTTCAAAATTAGCTATTTGGTCTTTAATTACAGACGATATTTCTGCAGCTTTAATTTCCATTATGCCCCCTTCATTGCAATTTTAAGTTTATTAATTTTATTAGCTATAGATGTATCAATCATTTTGGAACCAACCTTAACAATTAAACCGCCTATAATGTCTTCATCAACATCAAAATTTAAAGATAATTTTTCACCTAAAGATTTTTTAAGTTGATTTGTAATATTATTTTTTTCATCATCAGATAATATATTTGCTGATGTTACGTCAGCAGTAATATCACCTCTTTTTTCAGAGTTTATTTTTTTAAATTGTAAAATGATAGAAGCGATATTTGAAATTCTTTTATTGTTATCAAGAACTTTTAAAAAAGTTGTCGTAAGATTATGTAAATTTGCTTTAGAAAATAATTTTAATAAAATATTAAGTTTCTCATCTGAATTTACTAATGGACTTTTAATTACCTGTCTTAATTCTGAACTTTCTTTCAATGCTTTTTGCACTAATTCAAAATCTTTTAGAATATCATCAATACATTTTTTTTCAGAAGCAAGATCATAGAGAGCAGCTCCGTACCTTTCCGATATAAGATCTCCAGATAATGTATTAGATGCCATAAGTTAAGTTCATAAGATGTTTAGAAATAGGCTATTAACACATCAGAAAAAGTAGGTAAACTGTCAGTTTGTGCGTCAAATGAGTTAAATCGAAGATATTTTTAAAATTGTGGGTAAATTACATAAATGAGTAGGGATCGACATCAATAATTAACTTTACAGAAGAAGGTAATTTAGTCTTTTCGACAATTTTTTTTGTGAATTTATTCAGATTTTTTCTACTATTGCTCTTCAATAATATTCTGTATCGATATTGTCCTCTAAGCAAAAAAATTGGAGCTTCAACTGGACCTAGAATTTTAATATTTTCACTATTTTGATCTTGTTGAGCCAGTCTTGAAGCTTGTTTAAGAACTAAAGCTTTTGTATGACTAGAAAGAATTATTGAAGTCATAAAACCAAAAGGAGGAATATTAAAATTCTTTCTCTCTTCTAAAGCTCTTTCAATAAAAGCTTCTCTTTCTCGAAGTTGAATCGACTTAATTATTTCTTGGTCTGGAAAATATGTTTGAAGAAAAACTTTACCAATTTTTTTTCCTCTACCAGCTCTTCCTCCAACTTGCTGAAGTAGATTAAAAGTTTTTTCTATAGCTCTAGGATCACCACCAAATAAACCTGCGTCCGCATCAACTATTCCTACTAATGACAAATTTGGAAAATCATATCCTTTTGCCATTATTTGTGTAGCTACAATTATATCTATATCTTTGTTGTTTATATCAGTAATAAATTTTTTAATTTTGTTTGGTGTGTTAACGTTGTCGCTAGACATTATGGAAATATTTTTCTCAGGAAAGAATTCTTTTAGCTCCTCTGCAACTCTCTCAACTCCAGGACCAACAAATTTTATACTATCTTTTTCATTACATTGAGGACAATCTAAATTTAATTTTTTTATAGTTCCACATTGATGGCATAAGAAAACTTTTTTGTGTTGATGCATAACCATCCATGATGAACATTGAACACATTCATATCTAAATCCACAACTGTTACATAAGGTTAATGGAGAATATCCTCTACGATTTAAAAAAATAAGAGTTTGTTCCTTATTTTCTAAGCATTGAGAAATAGAATCTATAATTGTTTGTGATATCCATTTATCTTTATCAAGTTTATTTTTATTTAAATCAATTATAGAAATTTCAGGTAATGGAGTTCCAGAAAATTGTTTTGATAAATAGACTTGATCATATTTTTTAATTTTAACATTATTTATTGTTTCTAAAGACGGCGTTGCTGAAGCTAATAATATAAAATTTTTTTCAATTTTTGCTCTTACAACTGCAAGATCTCTTGCTTGGTAACGTATATTGTCCTCTTGTTTATAACTAGAATCATGTTCTTCATCGACAACAATTAATCCTAAGTTTGTAAAAGGAAGAAACAAACTTGAACGAGCTCCAATAACAATTACTGGATCTCCAGCAAAAGATTTATGCCAAATTTTTTGCCTATTTTTTTTTGTAATTTTAGAATGCCACAAACACACTTCCATTCCAAAACGCTTCTTTACTCTTGTCTCTAATTGCGGCGTTAGGCTAATTTCTGGAACCATTATTAATATTTGTTTTTTTTCTTTTAAAAATTTATCTATTATTTCAAAATATACTTCAGTTTTACCAGAGCCTGTTACACCTTCTAATAAAACAGGTTTATTTGATTTATTAAATGATTGGGTAATTTCTTTGAATGAATTTGCTTGCTCTTCACTCAAGGTCACTAAAGAAGGTTTGGTGTTATTGAAACTATCTAATTTTTCTTTATCAAATTCAACTATATCATTATTAATAAGAAATAATTTTAAAACTGCTCCTAGTGGAGCTAAAGTATAACTTGCGATCCAATTTATAAAATCGATTGAAGAATTCTGAAGGATAAGATCATTACAAATTTTTGTAACCTCTTTAATTTCGTATCCAGGATTTTTAACATTCTTCTTCCAAATAATTCCAGCTTCTATTTTTTTTCCAAATGGAACTAAGACTACTTGACCAATTTCAAGTTGCTCATTTGTTGAAGAATAAGTGAAAACTTTGTCGAAAGGTCTTGTTACTACTACATCGTACAACATTATATTTATGTATTTTTTATATGTTAACTTTCTAAATAACTTGTATATGGTATACAACAAACAATGAAATTTTTTATAGACACTGCCGATATACCTCAGATCGAAGAGTTAATGCCTAGTGGATTAATAGACGGTGTTACGACAAACCCATCTCTAATTGCAAAAAGTGGTAAAGATATGGGTGAAACAATTAAAACAATTTGTTCTATAGTATCTGGTCCAGTAAGTGCAGAAGTGACAGCAACAGAATATAACAAGATGCTTGAAGAAGGTGAATACTTAGCATCATTAGCTAAGAATGTTGCTGTAAAAGTTCCTCTCACACCTGCTGGTCTTCAGACATGCAAAGCTCTTAGAGAAAAAGATATCATGGTAAATGTAACGTTGTGTTTTAGTGCTGCTCAAGCATTGCTAGCCGCTAAGGTTGGTGCAACATTTATTTCTCCATTTGTGGGAAGACTCGATGATATTGGTGAAAAAGGTATGGATCTAATTTCAGATATTGTAATAATGTATGAAAATTATGGATTTGATACTGAAGTATTAGTTGCTTCGGTAAGAAATACTCAACATCTTATTGACGCAGCTGTGATTGGTGCCCATGTTTCAACTCTACCACCTAAAGTTATTCACGAATTATATAAACATCCTCTCACAGATAAAGGACTGAAAGCATTTCTTGATGATTGGGCAAAAACAGGACAGCAAATCTTGCCAAAATAATCGTCATGGCACATGAAGATGAAATTAGTGAAAAACAAATAATAAATTTTTTAAAAAAAAATAAAAATTTTTTTATTAAAAATTCAGAATTAGTTAATGAACTAAATTTTCCAACCATAGATAATAGTTCTGATAAGGTTGTTGATTTAGAAGCTTATAGATATAAAAAAATATTGCAACAAAATATAGATCTACAAAATCAAATGACAAAAGTACTACTTGCAGGAAAAAGTCATTTAAATGCTCAAAAAAGAGTTCTAAAATCTACAATTAGAATTCTAAATGTAAAAAGTTTACAAAAATTAATAAGCTTAATTAAAAATGATCTTAAAACAATTTTAGGTTGTGATGAAATGAATTGTTTTGTTACAAATGAAAATATTAGAGCAGAAAACTTATCACAACTGGATATTAAAATTGCAAATAGTTATTTTAAAAACAAAATGGTTACAAATTTAAATCAAAATCCTAAAGGTTTACTTTTATTTTTTCCTAATAAATCAGCAACGATAAAATCGTATATTTTATTAAAAGTTAAATTGCGTGAAGATAGTCTAATATTGGCTATGGGATCAAAAGATAAAAATAAATTCACAGTTGATATGCAAACTGATCTTGTTGAGTACTTAATTAAAATTATAGAGATTAATTTATTGATCATAAAATGAAAATTTTGCTAATAATTTTATTTTTATTAGTTAATTCCCAAAATATATTTGCCAATCCTCAAATATGTAGTTGGATAATGGACGAACCATTTAAAGAATATCAAGAAGAGGTTAAAGATCAACATGCTGCGTTTTATGTTGTGGTCAGCGATAGTGAATGTGAATACGGAATGACTATTGGTGAAAAGTCAGAAGAGAAAGCAAAAAAAGCAGCATTTAAAGATTGTGAAAAATGGAGAAAAGAAAATAATATTTCAGGAAAGTGTGAACCGTTTGCTGTTAACGACAAAATTATTTGGGAAAATGTTGCCTTTGTTACAAATGATGAAGGAGAAAGAGAGTATGACAATTCAGCCAACTTGGTTGAATATGAATATAGAATACCTGACTGGTATGGACAGGAAAAAATTATATTTCCTAAATATAAAGGGGTTCCTGATGATCTTCATAGTTTATTTATGGAAACACTTGAATATTCCTACCTTGAGCTTGGTGAAAAACCCATTGCGGAAACTCATGTTATTATCTGGAATGAAAAGAAATCTAATCTAAAAAAAGTTGCTCAAAATTGGTGTGAAGTAAATCGTGGGGAAAATTTCAACGAAGAATGTTTAAAAGTAGGTGGTGGTAATAACAAAAAATGGTTCAAAGAATGTGTAGCGTCTGCCTATTTTTCACCTGAAACATTAAAAGGAAGTATTGAGGGTAATAAATGTTGGTGGAGGGGTTATAAGAATGAAGCGTGGAGTGTTGCAAAAATAGTAGCACATGAATATTTTCATGTTTATCAAAATATGAAAAAAATTTTTTTTGAAGATGAAAAACGTTTTGGTGTTGCCCAGTATAAATTTAATGATGATATGCCAATGTGGATTGAAGAAGGTGGGGCAGAATATTTTGGTTATTATATTATTGGAAAAAATAATTTAGCGGATTACAAAAAAATTATGAAACAAACACTAAAATCCTTTCGAAAATGTGCAAAGAAAGGAATTAAACTCAAAGATGTAGAAAGAGAAGAAGATGCCATAAAACTGCGCAGTAAATGTGATCAAGGCTTCGAGTATGATGGTGGTATGTGGGCAACAGCGTACCTTGCTTCTTCAAGTGGATCTAATCAAAAAGTATTCTTTGATTTTTATGAAGATATTGCTGAACTTGAATTAGAAAAAAGGGAGGAAGGAGAAATCCACCAAGGATGGAGAGAATCTTTTAAGAAAAATTTTAATATGAGTTATGATGATTTTCTCATAGATTTTGAAACATTTATTGGTTTAAAATCAAAGGAACAATTAAAAATTCTAGATCAAATAAATTAATACAAAGAGGAGCATACATGAAAGGTTATAGATTTATTACTGATGATGATACTGTTGATTTTTGTCAAAGAGTAACAGAAGCATTATCTAATGGTTGGAAATTACATGGAGAGCCAAAAATGACATTTGATCATAAAAGAAAAGTTATGAGGTGTGGTCAAGCAGTTGTAAAACAGTCATCAAAAAAATATAAAAAAGGAATGGATCTAGCTAAAATTTAAATATGTATGGCTCTGCCATCAACACTTAAAGCTGCTTCTTTTACCGCCTCACTAGTTGTTGGATGAGCATGACATACTCTAGCAATATCTTCTGCACTTCCACCAAATTCAATTGTGGTAACAATTTCTGCAATCAGTTGTCCAGCATCATGACCGATTATATGAGCACCTAAAATTTCATCTGTTTTTTTATCAACCAAAATTTTAACAAATCCCTCTGATGCAGAAGTGGTTAGGGCACGACCATTTGCCATAAAAGGAAATTTTCCAACCTTGAAGTCTTTCTTTTCTTGCTTGAGTTGTTCTTCTGTTTTACCTACAGATGCAATCTCTGGATTGGTATAAACAATCGCTGGTATAGCGTCATAGTTTATATGAGGTTTTTGACCATTTATAAATTCAACACAAGCAACTCCTTCTTCTTCAGCTTTGTGTGCTAGCATTGGTCCCGGTGCTACATCACCAATGGCGTAGATTCCTTCAACAGAAGTTTGAAAGTTGTCTTTAATTTCAATGGATTTTTTTTCGGTTAATTTAATACCAATTTTTTCGAGACCCAGTCCATCTGTGTTTGGTTTTCTTCCTACTGACATTAAAACTATTTCGTAGTTTTCTTTTATTTTCTTTTTATCTGATGTTTCCATTTCAACATCTACACCAGACTTACCAGATTTTGCAGAACTCACTTTATGCGATAATTTAAATTCTAACCCTTGTTTAGTTAACATTTTCATAAACTCTTTAGCAATTTCACCATCCATAGTTGGAACAATTCTGTCAAGAGCTTCAACAACTGTTACCTTTGAACCTAATCTACTCCATACTGATCCCATCTCTAGTCCAATATATCCACCACCAATAACTAGGAGTGATTTTGGTATTTTAGATAGAGAAAGAGCACCTGTTGAAGATACTATTTGTTTTTCATTAACAGGAATATTTGGTATCTCAATCGAAGATGATCCTGTTGCGATAATAAAATTTTTAGCACTAGCAGTAATTTCATTTTTTCCATTTGTAATAGAAATAGTATTTTTATCTACAAATGAAGCCATGCCAGGAATATGCGTGATTTTATTTTTCTTAAATAAAAAACCGATCCCTGTTGTAAGTTTTTTTACAATCTTAGTTTTGCGATCCATCAAAACATTTAGGTCTAAATCTATCTTTGATGTTTTTATGCCATGCTCTGCAGCATGATTTGAAATTTCAACAAATTTTTCAGATGAATTTAATAATGCTTTAGAAGGTATGCATCCAATGTTCAAACAAGTTCCACCAAGTGATGGCTCTTTTTCTATACAAGCAACCTTCATTCCAAGTTGAGCTGCTCTGATTGCAGCTACATATCCGCCAGGTCCCGCACCAATTACTATTAAATCAAAATCTTTCATTTTATATTCCTAATACTAATTCGGATGGGTCTTCTAGAAGTTCTTTCACTTTCACTAAAAATCCAACACTTTCTTTTCCATCAATAATTCTATGATCATAACTTAATGCAACATACATCATTGGCCTAATTACTATTTCATCATTTACAACTACTGCTCTTTTTTGAATATTATGCATCCCTAAAATTCCAGATTGAGGTCTATTGATTATTGGGGTGCTGAGCATTGATCCGTAAACACCACCATTTGAAATTGTAAAAGTTCCACCAGTCAAATCGTCCATGGTCAGCGTTCCATCTTTGGCTTTTGTACTAAGATCAATAATTTTAGTTTCTATTTCTCCAAAACTCAATTGATCAGCGTCTTTAAGTATTGGTACAACTAATCCTTTTTCAGTTCCAACAGCTATACCTATATCAAAATGATTTTTATAAATTATATTTTCATCTTTAATTTCAGCATTCACAGCTGGATACTCTTGCAAACTTTTTACTACCGCTTTTACAAAAAATGACATGAAACCTAATTTGACCTCATATCGACTTTGAAATTCTTGGTTTTTTGATTTTCTAATTTCCATAACTTTGGACATGTCAATTTCATTGAAAGTCGTAAGTATGGCTGCTGTATTTTGAGCCTCCTTTAAACGTTTAGATATTGTCTGTCTGATTTTAGACATTTTAACAACTTCTTCTCTTTCACCTTTGTTAGTGGTTGTTTTATTTGAAGAAGAAAGATGAGAAACTACATCTTCTTTATTAATTCTTCCATCAGAACGGGATGAGGTGACATCTTCAAGTTTAATATTATTTTCTTCAGCTATTTTTCTTGCAGATGGTGAAGATTTGGTAGGGGAAGATTTTGTTTCAACCTTAACTGCTTTTACTTCTTCTTTTATTTTTTCTTCTTTATTTTCAGTTTTTTTAGGACTTGGTGTTTTGCCTTTTGATTCATCTAAGATTCCTAAAATACCACCAATTTCAACATCAGTGCCTTCAGAAACTTTTATTTCTTTTAGAGAGCCTGCATGAGGTGCTGGTACTTCAACTGTAATTTTGTCTGTCTCAATTTCAACCAAAGGTTCATCTGCTTCAAAATTATCGCCTATATCCTTAAGCCATTTTGAAACAGTTGCTTCCGTAATTGACTCTCCAAGTGTTGGAACTATTAATTCAGTGCTCATTAATTAAATGCTTAATAACATTTACGTCAATTTATTCAATTGGCAGATTAGTCTTTAATTTTGTTGAAATACCTGCCCAAGATTTGATAATTTTGCTAATCGAATCTTCAGTTGCCATTTTTATAATAGTTTCTTGGTTACTTAAGTGTCTTTCTAAAGAACCAGCGGCAGGAGACGCAGCTGGACTTCTACCAACATAGAATATTTTTTCTTGTTTAACTTTGGCTTCCTGCATAACACTTTCCAATCTACCTTTCACAAAACCCCAGGCACCCATATTTTTTGGCTCTTCTTGTGCCCAGATAATTTCAGCATCAGTATAATGTTTTAATTCATCTCTAAAGTTTTCATAAGGAAATGGATAAATCTGCTCCAATCTTATTATGGATAGATCTTTAATTTTATTTTTTGCTATGTGATCTGCAAGTTCAAAATATATTTTACCAGAGCAAATAATTAATCTTTTATTTTTCCTTTTTTCTTTAACAGATAATTTATCAGTAAGAATTCTATGGAAAGTTGATCCATTAATATAATCCTCAATATTAGAAACATTAGATTTATGTCTAAGTGTAGATTTTGGTGTAAATATAATTAGAGGTTTCCTAAAGTTTCTATGTAGTTGCCTTCTTAAAACATGAAAATAATTAGCAGGACTTGTGCAATTAACAATTTGCATATTATCTTCCGCACACATCTGTAAAAATCTTTCTAATCTTCCACTTGTATGCTCAGGACCTTGGCCCTCATGTCCGTGGGGAAGAAGCATCGTTAAACCAGACATTCTCAACCATTTTCTTTCTCCGGAACTAATGAATTGATCAATCATAATTTGTGCACCATTTGCAAAATCACCAAACTGCGCTTCCCATATAACAAGTGTCTTAGGATCAACTTGTGAATATCCATATTCAAAACCAAGAACACCAAACTCAGATAAAAAACTATCTATAATTTCAAAGTAACCTTGCTTCTTTTGAAAGTGTCTTAATGGAACAAAACGATTTTCGTTTTCTTGATCGTATAGAACACCATGTCTATGACTAAATGTTCCTCTTCCAACATCTTGTCCAGATATTCGAACACCGTATCCCTCATCAAGAAGTGTTGCTAAAGCTAAACTTTCAGAGGTTGCCCAATCAATACCTTTTCCGCTGAGGACACTTGTTAATCGATCCCCATAAATTTTTTTTATTCTTCTATGAGCATTAAAATCTGCAGGTATTTCATGAATTTTTTTAGCAACGTTAATTAATGTTTTTTCTTTTACAGATGTTTTTCCTCTTCTTGCGTCAAATGTCGCAGTAGATAAACCTGTCCAAGTTCCCTCTAACCAATCTACTTTATTTGGTTTGTAATTTTTAGTTGATTCAAATTCTTTATCTAAAAAATTTTTAAAAGAATCTACAATGTTTCTAGAATCTTCTTCTGAAAGAGTATTATTCTCAATTAATTTTTTTTCATATTTTTTTCTTGTAGTAATTTGTTTTTTGATAGCCTTATACATTAGTGGCTGAGTAAAAGAAGGTTCATCAGCTTCGTTATGTCCTGATCTTCTGTAGCAAAACATATCTACAACAACATCAACTTTAAATTTATTTCTAAATTCCGTTGCAAGTCTACAAACATGAACTACTGCTTCTGGGTCATCGCCATTAACATGAAATATTGGTGCCTGAACCATTTTTGCAATTTCAGTACAATAAGGTGCTGATCGTCCATACTGTGGCATAGTTGTAAAACCTATCTGATTGTTAATTACAAAGTGAATGGTGCCACCTGTTTTAAACCCTCTTAATTGTGACATAGCAAATGTTTCGGCCACAACTCCTTGTCCAGCTATTGCTGCATCTCCATGAATTAATAAACCTATAACTTTATCTGTTGTTTTATCTTTAGCTAAAGTTTGTTTAGCTCTTACTTTTCCTGCCACAACTGGGTTAACTGCTTCTAAATGGGAGGGGTTAGAAGTGAGCGATAAATGAATTTTCTTTTTTTCAAATTCACGATCAGCAGAAACTCCTAAATGATATTTTACATCACCCGAACCTAGTACCTCATTTGGATCGTTTAAAGATCCTTGGAATTTTGATAATATTTTTTTGTAAGGCATTTCCAAAACACTTGATAGAAGTGTTAGTCTACCTCGATGAGCTGTTCCAATAATAATATCTTCAATTCCAGACAAACATGCCTGTTTAACAATTTGCTCTATACCAGGTATCATCGCTTCACCACCTTCGATACCGTATCTCTTTGTACCTAAAAACTTTTTATCTAAAAACTGCTCAAATAGTTCTGATTCAACTAATCTTTTATAGATTGCTTTTTTTCCCTCATTTGTAAAATTTGTTTTATTTCTTACTTCTTCAATTCTTTCTTGGACCCATTGTTTTTGATCAGCTTGTTGTATGTGTAAAAATTCAACACCAATTGAAGCAGAATAAGTTTCTTTTAATATTTTAATAATATTTTTTAATTTACCTTTTTCTAAACCCAAACTTCCATCAATGAATATTTCTTTTTCTAAATCTGATTCAATGAAACCATAGCTTTTATAATCTAATTCTTGAGGATACTCTCTTTCAGATATTCCTAAAGGATCAAGATCTGCAATTAAATGTCCATTAATTCTAAAAGCTCTAATTAATCTTAATGCTCTAATTGAATCTAAAGTTGAAATTCTAAATTCCTTAGAATTATAATTAGCATTTGATTTTATGACCTTGGTTATGTAATTTTTATCTATTATACTTGATGGACGTTCTTTCCATTCTGGTCCTCCAAAATCTTTAAGAACAGAGTAATCATCTTCATTTAAATTATTAAAAAAATCTTTCCAAGTTGTATCCACACTTTCAGGGTCATTTCTAAATTTAGAATATAGTTCGGCTACATATGGAGCATTAGCACTATTTAAGAATGTATCATTCATAGATTTCTATTAAACTAAAACCATTTCGTATAACAATCATACTAATGGAAACTAATTATTCCCATTTTGCATTGCTAATTTCATAGTTTTTCCCAATGATGCTGGGGATTTTGACACCAAAACTCCAGCATTTTCTAAAGATTTAATTTTGGAATGTGCTGTACCTTTTGAACCTGAAACGATAGCACCTGCATGACCCATACGTTTTCCTTTAGGGGCAGATTGCCCAGCTATAAATGCTGAAACTGGTTTTTTTCTTTTTGAATTTGATATAAATTCTGCCGCATTTTCTTCCTCCTCGCCACCAATTTCACCTATCATTAATATTCCCTCGGTCTCATCGTCTTCTAAAAATAACTTTATACAATCTACAAAATCCATTCCATGTATTGGGTCTCCACCAATACCAACACATGTTGATTGACCTAATCCTACCTCTGTTGTTTGTGCAACAGCTTCATACGTTAATGTTCCTGATCTACTCACTATACCTATTTTACCTTTTTTATGGATGAAACCAGGCATGATACCAATCTTGCATTCGGAAGGTGTTATTAAACCTGGGCAGTTTGGCCCAATCAAATATGTTTTATTGTTAATAATTCTTTTTTTTATATCAATCATATCTAAGACTGGAATACCTTCTGTAATACATACAATTAATTCGATGTTTGCATCTAAAGCTTCGTGGATTGCTTTGGCAGCAAACTTAGCAGGCACATAAATGACTGTTGCGTTTGCTTGAGTTTGTTTAACTGCATCAGCAACGGTATTAAACACCGGTAAATTTAAATGGGTCTGCCCTCCTTTACCAGGCGTTACACCACCCACAAGGTTTGTACCATATGCTATAGCTTGTTCAGAATGATATGTTCCTTGTGAACCGGTAAAGCCTTGGCAAATAAGTCTTGTATTTTTATTAACTAAAATTGACACTATTCTGATAACTCCACAGCTTTCTGAGCTGCATTTGAAAAATCATCAATTGAAATTAATCCTAATGATGAATTATTTATAATGTCTCTTCCCTCTTTAGAATTTGTTCCTTGAAAACGTACAACAACAGGAAGTTTAAAATCTAATTCTTTAATTGCATCAATGATGCCATTAGCAATCATATCACAATGGATGATTCCTCCAAAAATATTTATGAAGACAGATTTCACATTTTTATCTGATTGAATAATCTTGAAAGCTTTAATGGCTCTTTCTTTATTTGCTGTACCACCTAAATCTAAAAAATTGGCTGGCTCCATTCCAAATTGTTTAATAATATCCATAGTTGCCATAGCTAGCCCAGCTCCGTTAACCATACAGCCTATTTTTCCATCTAGTTTAATGTAAACCATATCGTTTTCAGAAGCTTCAAGTTCTAAATCATTTTCTTCTGAAGTATCTTTTAATTTTTCAATGTCAGCCTGTCTATACAGAGCATTATCATCAATATTAATTTTAGCATCTAAAAGGATTAGTTTTTCATCTTTTGTCACAACAAGAGGATTAATTTCAATTAAAGAAGCATCTATTTCGACATAGGCCTTACATAAATTTGAAACAATTTCTTTAAATTGGTTAAACTCATTAAAAGAAAAATTTAATTTATTTTGAAGACTATCACTAATTGTAAAATCTTCTAAGTTATCAAAATAAACATATTGAATTTTTTCTGGTGTTTTCTCAGCTACATCTTCTATGTCTACACCACCAGCATCAGATACCATCATCATTAATTTTGATTGATTCCTATCAAGAAGAATACTTAAATAATATTCCCTATCAATTTCACATCCAGCTTCTAAATAAATTCTATTTACTAACTTTCCCTCATTACCTGTTTGTTTTGTAATCAATATGTTACCCATCATTTCTTTTGCAATTTTTTGTGCATCATCAATTGATTCTGTTATTTGTACTCCGCCTTTTGTATTAAATGGTTTTAAAAATTTCCCTGCGCCTCTTCCTCCAGCATGTATCTGTGATTTGATAACCCAAGGTGGTCCTTTTATATTTTGTAAATCTTTTTCTAAATCATCAACATTTTCAATGTAACTTTTGCCTTCAAGTATAGGTAGATTGTACTTTCTTAGTAGATCTTTAGCTTGGTATTCATGCAAATTCATTTTGATAAAAAGGTAATAGTTAGATTAGATGAAAAATACAATTATTTTTTATTTTTCTTATTTAGAAGCTTGTTAGACAATGTAGTTAATGATTTTACTGCTTTAACGGAATGATTAAATTCTTTCTTTTCATTATTATTAAGTTTTAATTCAATAATTTTTTCAACACCTTTTTTGCCAATAATAACTGGAACTCCAACATATAGTCCTTTTACTCCATATTCACCATTAAGATATGCAGCACATGGTAATAATCTTTTTTGATCTAACAAAAATGACTCTGCCATTTGTATAGCTGAAGAAGCTGGTGCATAATAGGCAGATGTGTTCATGAATTTTACAATTTCAGCACCACCGTCACGTGTTCTTTGAATAATTTTGTCGATATTTTTTTTTGTTGTCCACTTCATCTTTATTAATTCAGGTACAGGAATACCTGATACTGTTGAGTATCGCATAAGCGGAACCATCGTGTCTCCATGACCGCCTAAGACAAAAGCGCTGATATCATTAATTGACACATTAAATTCCTTGGATAAAAAGTATTTTAATCTTGCACTATCCAAAACACCTGCCATACCAATACACATATTTGTTTTAAGGCCTGATGATTTCTGAAGGACACTTACCATTGCATCGAGTGGATTAGTAATGCATATAACAAATGCTTTTGGACAATATTTTTTAATATTTTTCCCTACATTTTGAATGATAATAGAATTTTTTTCTACAAGATCATCTCGGGACATGCCTGGTTTTCTTGGAAAACCTGCAGTAACTATTACTACATCAGAATTTTTGATGTCTCTAAAACTTGAAGTACCTTTAAAATCTGCATGAAATCCCTCAATGGAAGATGACTGAGCAAGATCTAAAGATTTGCCCTTAGGCATCCCTTCAAAAATATCTAATAAAACTACATCACCTAATTCTTTTAAACTAAAAAGTTGTGCTAAAGTCCCACCGATATTGCCTGCTCCAATAAGAGCAATTTTTTTTCTCATTTAAGTTTTATACTTTAATTACAATTCTGTAACAATAGCCTTTTTAAGTCCAGCAATTTCTTTAGCTGGATTTAGACCTTTAGGACAAGACCTAGTACAATTCATTATTGAATGACATCTATACAGTTTTAGTGAATCATTTATTGCTTTTAATCTCTTTTTTCTTTCTGAGTCTCTAGAGTCACTTACCCATCTTGCTGCTTGTAAAAGGACTGCAGGTCCTAGATATTCATCTCCATTCCACCAATAACTTGGACAAGAAGTAGTGCAGCAAAAACATAATACACACTCCCATTTACCATCTAGTTTTTCTCTATCTTTTGGTGATTGTTTTTTTTCGTCTCCTGAGTTTTTTTCTTCATTTGTTTTTTCACGCTGCAACCAAGGTTTAATGGAAGCCAGTTGCTCATAAGCCTTACTAAGATCTGGAACTAAATCTTTTACTACACGCATATGTGGAAGAGGGTAAATTTTTATTTCATTCTTAACATCAGACATGCTTTTCAAGCATGCTAATGTATTAACACCATCAATATTCATAGCACAGGAACCACAAACTCCTTCTCTGCAAGATCTTCTAAATGTTAAAGTTGGATCAATTTCGTTTTTTATTTTCATAAGTGCGTCTAATACCATTGGGCCACACTTTTCTTGATCTATCTCATAATAATCTATCCTAGGATTTTTATCATCTTCGGGATCCCATCTGTAGATTGCAAGTTTCTTTGGATCGTTTGCAGGTTCTTTTAGTTGATGAGTTTTCCCTTTAGTTATTTTTGAATTTGCAGGAAGTGTAAACTGAGCCATTAGTAAACTCTTCTTTTAGGTGGTATTGGTTGAACATGATTAGTTAGAGTATTCATATGAACACCTCTGGAACCCATACTCACATCTCCCTTATTGTTTAACCAGGCTAAAGAGTGAACTAACCAATTATTATCATCTCTTTCTTTATAATCTTCTCTTGCATGTGCGCCTCTACTTTCAGTTCGATTTAATGCAGAATGAAGAGTAACTTTTGATTGTGCCATTAAATTGTGTAACTCTAAAGCTTCGACCAAGTCCGTATTAAAGATTAATGATTTGTCTTTAATGTCTATGTCATCCATTGAGCTCTCAACTTTTGAATATTCTTCAATACCTTTTGATATGAGATCATGTGTTCTAAATACTGCGCATTTTTGCTGCATTATATGTTGCATGGATGTACGAAGTTCTCCAGTTGTAGAGTTTCCTTTGCTGTTTCTAATCTTATCAAATCGCTCAATAATATTATCTGTTTTTGATTTACTAATTTCAATTTTTTTAGAATTTGGTTTTACTTTTTCTTTACATGTTAGACTAGCTGCTTTGCCAAAAACAACAAGATCGATTAATGAATTTGTTCCTAATCTATTAGCACCGTGTACAGAAACACATGCAGCCTCACCGACAGCCATTAAACCTTCACATACATTATCTGGATTTTCATTTGTTGGCCTTAGAACTTCTGTTCTATAATTTGTCGGTATACCACCCATATTATAATGAACTGTTGGAAGAACTGGTATTGGATCTTTAGTTAGATCAACTCCAGCAAATATTTTTGCAGTTTCTGAAATACCAGGTAATCTTTTATGTAATGTATCAGCATCAATGTGCTCAAGATGAAGTAGCACATGATCGGCATTATCTCCACAGCCTCTATTTTCACTAATTTCAATAGTCATAGCTCGGCTTACCACATCCCTTGATGCTAGATCTTTTGCATTTGGAGCATATCTTTCCATAAATCTTTCACCATCACTATTAGTTAAATATCCACCTTCTCCTCTTGCTCCCTCAGTGATTAACACTCCTGCACCGTAAACTCCTGTTGGATGGAACTGAATAAATTCCATATCAGAAAGAGGTAGGTTTTGTCTTAAAGCCATTGCACTACCGTCACCAGTGCAAATGTGAGCACTGGTGGATGAGAAGTAAGCTCTTCCATATCCACCAGTAGCTAGAATTGTTTGATGAGATAAAAATCGATGGATTGATCCATCCTCTAAGCACCATGTTACCACACCAATGCAATTACCTTGATCATCAGAAATTAAATCTAAAACAAAATATTCAATATAAAATTCTACATTATTTTTAAGTGATTGCTGATAAAGTGTATGGAGTAAAGCATGTCCCGTTCTATCAGCTGCTGCACAAGCTCTCATAGCAGGAGCTCCCTCACCATTATTGGTTAAGTGTCCGCCAAAAGGTCTTTGATAGATCTTGCCATCATCTGTTCTACTAAAAGGCATGCCATATTCTTCAAGTTCAATTACAGCTTCAGGGGCTTTAGAACATAAGTATTCAATTGCATCTTGATCACCAAGCCAGTCAGAACCTTTAACTGTATCATACATGTGCCACTTCCAATTATCTTCACCCATATTACCTAGTGCTGCTCCAATTCCACCTTGTGCTGCAACAGTATGACTTCTTGTTGGAAACACTTTTGATATACAGGCTGTTTTTAATCCAGATTCAGCACATCCAAGCGTAGCTCTCAGTCCTGAACCACCAGCTCCAACAACTACAACGTCATAATGGTGATCAATAATTTTGTATGAATTAGTCATTAAAACACCATTCTCACTAAATTTACAGTAATTAAAATCATGATAAAATAAACAAGATAATTAATTGCTACATTAATAAATTTGGCTGTCTTTTTCGATGTGACATAATCTTCAATAATTGTTTGCAGTCCTAATTTTGAATGCAGAAGCATAGATTGCATCATCACAAAAAATAAGAATGCATTAACGTAGGATTGAAAAAAAATTTCTATTTCAGAATAAGTCATCTTTGATAATGATATTGCAGAGTATATAAACCAAAACGTCAATGGTATTAAAATTGAAGCAGTAATTCTTTGGGTTAACCATTTAAAAGCATAATTTTTCATGCGAAGTACCAGACAACTAAACTAGAAATTAAAGTTAAACATATAACAGCATAGCCCGATTTATATACCTGAGATAATTCCATTCCAATACCGAATGACCAATATAATTTTCTAAATCCATTAAATAAATGGTAAAAAATACCGACAGTCCAAATCATTAGAACTAGTTTAAACAAAATACTCTTAGAAAGAGTTTCAAAATAAATATAAAACTCGGGACCAAAACTAATTAAAAAAAACC
>CACBDX010000017.1 GCA_902538155.1 uncultured Alphaproteobacteria bacterium | reverse complement strand
TATTCTGAAAAAGAGTATCAAAATATCAGAGGAAAAAATATTTCAATGATTTTCCAAGAACCAATGAGTTCGTTAAATCCAATATATACAATTGAAAATCAAATTAGTGAGGTACTAAAAATTCACGGAAAATTTTCAGATAAAGAACTTAAAGAAAAATGTCTTGAATTATTAAAACAAGTTCAAATTCCAGAACCAGAGTCTAGATTATCACAATACCCACATCAATTGTCAGGAGGACAAAGGCAAAGAATTATGATTGCTATTGCAATCGCTAACAATCCAGATTTACTTATTGCAGATGAGCCAACTACTGCTCTTGATGTTACCGTTCAAACAGAAATACTTAAATTGCTTCAAAGTCTTCAATGTCCATTTTATTTATTACTCACGATTTGACTATTGTTAGACAAATAAGTGACAGAGTTTGTGTAATGTATAATGGAAAAATAAAAGAAACAGGCTTTACAAAAGAAATTTTTGAAAATCCAAAAGATGATTATACCAAACACTTATTGTCTTCCGAGCCAAAAGAAAGAGATTTATATTATGATAAGAATGGAAGAAGTATCCTTTCAGGAGATAATCTTAATGTTACATTTAATACTAAAGTAAAAGTATCAGGAAGAAATAAAGTTTTATCAATTAATGCGGTAAATAAGATTAGCCTTCATATTAAAGAAGGTGAGACTCTTGGAATTGTTGGTGAAAGTGGATCTGGTAAAACTACTTTAGGTCAAACATTATTAAGATTAGTTGATAGAGAATCAAACACAGATGTAGAAGGTGAAATTAAGTTTTTTGATGATCGAATTGATCATTTATCTAGAAAGCAGTTTAAACCATTTAGAAATCAAATGCAGATAGTTTTTCAAGATCCCTATGCATCTTTAAACCCACGATTGTCTGTTAAACAAATTATTGAAGAAGGATTAATTGTAGCACTTAATATGAAAGATAAAAATGAACGACTCAATAAAATTGAAAACATAATGAATGAAGTTGGTTTAGAACCTAGTTCCATGCTTAGATTTCCTCATGAGTTTTCTGGTGGTCAGAGACAAAGAATAGCTATAGCAAGATCATTTGTCTTAAATCCAAAATTTGTCTTGTTGGATGAGCCAACATCTGCACTTGATTTATCTATTCAAAAACAAATTCTAGAACTATTACTCCAACTCCAAAAAAATCACAAAACAACTTATATCTTTATAAGTCATGATTTAAGAGTTATTAGATCAATAAGCCACAATTTAATCGTCATGAAAGATGGTTCCATTCTAGAACAAGGTGTGGCAAAAAATATATTAACCAACCCTCAGAATGATTATACAAAGAATTTAATAAAATCCGCTTTTGATATTATTTATTAATGAGGAAATTAAAAAACGTAACTATCCTAGGTGCAGGCACCGCCGGTTGGATTTCTGCATATATTCTAAGTGATTTTTTTTACACAAATAAACAAGATGTAAAAGTAACAATTGTTGATCCCTCAAGCATCCCTATAATCGGTGTTGGAGAAGGAACAACTGGGATATTTTATGATTTTTTAAAAAGATATAACTTAGATGAATTAGACTTTTTAAGAGAAACAAAAGCTACTCTAAAGTTTGGGATTGTTCATAAAGACTGGAAAGAATTAAATCACCAATATTATGGACCAATTGATGACCCACATTTGTTAGCATCTAAAAAAATTCCTGAAGATTTTGAATATCTAAATGTTTATGCAGTTGCTGCAGGTCGTTCAGTTGCTGATGTGCATTTACACACAAAGCTAATGGAAACAAATAAAGTTCCATTCAATTTTGAAAATAACAGACCAGATTTAAAAAGTCCTTTTTTCTATGCTTATCATTTTGATAATCATCTTGTTGGAAATTATTTAAGAAAAAGATCAAAAAATATAGAGATTCTTGATGAAGTTTATACGCATGCTTCATTAAATGAAAATGGAGAAATTGAAAAACTTCATTTTGAAAGTGGTAAAGAAATTGAAACTGATTTGGTTCTAGATTGTACAGGCTTTAGAAAACTCCTCATAAATAAACTATACAATGTTGGATGGAAATCTTATCAAAAAAATTTACCAGTAAATAGAGCTATGCCTTTCTTTTTAAAATTAGATGAAAAAAATATTAGTAATTATACTTTAGCTTGGGCTCAAAAAAATGGTTGGATGTGGCAAATACCAACACAAGAAAGAATTGGTGCTGGTTATGTATATTGTGATGATTTTACAAGTCCAGAAGAAGCTAAAATAGAAATAGAGAAAGTCTTAGATCATGAAATAGAACCAAGAAACGATATTAAATTTACCTCGGGTAGAATAGAAAAATCATGGGTAAAAAATTGTATTGCTATAGGATTAGCCTCTGGCTTTCTAGAACCATTAGAAGCTACTTCAATTCATAGCACTTTGATACAAATGATTTTGTTTGCAACTGATTACCTTAAAGAAGAAATGGATTTTAATAATGAAAAAATAATGGATGAGTTTAATGATAGAGTGGGACGTCAGTTTGATGATTTTATGATCTTTCTTAATACTCATTATGTGTCCAATAGAGATGATAGTGATTTTTGGAAATATGTTAAAAATGAATGTATTCACGAAGACACTTTGAACCTTATTAATAAATGGAAAAATCAATTACCTAGAATGAGTGATTTTGAATTGTATCTTTCAGGTCTTCCTCATGTTCAGTCACAACTTTATTATCCTGTTTTAGATGGTCTAGGCTTACTTCAAAAAGATGTTGCAAGGGAAGAAATGAATAATTTTAACTTAAAGCCCTTTGCAAGAGATGAATATAAAAGATTTAATGATCAGTATGATGATCAAATGAAAAGATTTATAAAGCACAATGATTATTTAGAATATGCGTCACTTTAATAAATTAAAGCTTAATATTCATTTGTTTTACATGTATACGCAATATTTAGGGCTCTTAGCTCAGTTGGTTAGAGCGCCCCGCTCATAACGGGGTGGTCCGGGGTTCAAGTCCCTGAGGGCCCACCATTTAATTTTGTTGAAAAGTTAAAAGTAGTAAATATTAAAAAGAAAATTACACCAAATATAATTAAAAAATAATTGATATTAAAGCTTATTAAAGTACCAATTATAGTTGGACCAATAAAGGAACCAATATTTTCACATATGCTATAACTTGCTACTCCAAAAACAATTAAATGACTTTTTAAATTAGTGTTAATTAAATTGAAAATAATAAGGAATAAACTTCCTATAGATAAATAAAAAATAAAAGTAAATAAAATAATACTAAAATAATTTTCTGTAAAAAAGAAAATAATTAATCCAGCAATGGAAATTAAGCAGAATATATTTAAAATTAAAACTTTACTAATTTTATCTATTAATTTTCCTATTAATGGAAAAATTAATAACACTAACATTCCTGAAGTAAAATTAATTCTTCCAACATCTTTATCTGTAAACCCTTTTTCAATTAAGAATGATGGAAAGAGAGAACTCCAACCTGCATCACTAATTCCTAAAAAAAATACACAAATTAAAATAAATTTAATATTATAAATCACATTATAAGATAATGAAAACTCAACCTTTTCAACTTTTGTTAAGAGTATGCTCGATTTAGAAACAATAACTGGTAAAAATTGAAATACAATAAGCAGTATAGCGATTACGTAACTTAAATAATTAACTCCATTAAATGCAATAATAAGAGAGCCCAGTATTGCTCCAAATCCCGCACTAGACCAAAACAAAGAAATATAAAAACCTGATTTATTTTTAAATTCTGAACTAATGTATGTTTCAATTGTCAAAAAATTGATATGATTTGTAAATCCCATGACAAATGTAATAATCACAATAGTGAAAATGCTGAATTGAAAAAATAAAAGTAAAAAAAATAATAATTGAATTAAAATAGAACAAATTAAAGTAAAAAATAAACTATACTTTTCTCTAATAATATTATGCAAAAATGAAGAAACAATAACTCCAAGTGCAAAAAAGGACAAAGAAAAACCAATTAAAGATTCATTATAATTTTTTAATTTAAGATCTATTGCTAGAGTAGAAGATAGAAAACTTGCTGCAAGAGCAAAAGAAAATATGATTGTCGAATAATTAATAATATTTCTCATTATTTTCTTGAATAATCTTTTTATACAATTAATAAAGTATTAAATAGATGGCATTAATTTCACTTAGACAACTTTTGGATCACGCTGCAGAGAATAATTATGGTGTACCAGCATTTAATGTAAATAACCTGGAAGCGATTAGGGCTATAATGGAAGGGGCTAAAGAGTTAAATAGCCCAGTTATTTTGCAAGCTTCTGGAGCAGCAAGAAAATACGCTGGCCCCATTTTTGTTAAAAAATTAGTAGAAGCCGCAATGGACGAATTTTCAGACATTCCAACTGTTTTACATCAAGATCATGGTGGATCTCCATCAGATTGTAAAAATTGTATCGAACTTGGATTTACTTCTGTCATGATGGATGGCTCCTTAATGGATGACCAAAAAACACCTTCAGACTTTGATTATAACGTTAGAGTTACCAAAGAAACAACTGATATGGCGCATGCCTTAGGTGTTTCCGTTGAAGGAGAAATTGGATGCTTAGGTTCTTTGGAAACTGGAACTGGGGAAAAAGAAGATGGTGTTGGTGCAGAAGGTAAACTTGATCATGATCAACTTTTAACAGATCCAGATGAGGCATCAGATTTTGTTAAGGCAACTAATGTAGATGCATTAGCTATTGCTATTGGAACGAGTCATGGAGCTTATAAATTTTCTCGACCACCTACAGGTGATATTTTAGCAATTGATAGAATTAAAGAAATACATTCAAGACTTCCAAACACTCATTTAGTTATGCATGGATCATCTTCTGTTCCTCAAGATTTAATAAAAACTATTAACGAATATGGTGGAAAAATAAAAGAAACATACGGCGTACCTGTTTCTGAAATTCAAGAAGGAATTAAACATGGTGTTCGAAAAGTAAATGTTGATACAGACTTAAGACTGGCAGCTACAGCTGCAGTAAGAAAATATTTCCATGAAAACCCATCTCAATTTGATCCTAGAAAATATTTATTACTTTCAAAAGACGCTATGAAAGAAGTTGTAAAAAGCAGACTTCAAGAGTTTGGAACTGCAGGAAATGCTTCATCTATAAACTCAATTTCTTTAGGTGAAATGTCAAAAAAATATAAATCTGGTGAATTTAAAGCTATTATCAATTAGCTTTTTATTATTGATAAAAATTATTTTTTAATCCAAAATATAAATATGAAAAAAGTTTCACAGCTTGATGAATATTTATTTGATTTAAATGGATATTTACTAATTGAAAATGCTTTAAGTAAAAAAGAATTAAAAGATCTTAATAATATTCTAGATAAATTAAAAAATTTAAAACATAAAGAATGGGCAGGCTATGTTCATGGACACAATTACGGTGGTAAGGAAGGTTTAAATCTTCAACAAATTTATGAAGCTGGAAAACCCTTTGAAAAATTAATTGATCATCCTTCATGGATAAATCATATGCTTCATTTTGTTGGAGGAAAAGATACATTTGATCAACATCATGGACCATTATTTATCGATGAAAATTTTGCGAATATTAGAGGGCAGGGAGAAGCTATTGGAATTCATTCTGGTGCTCACGAAGGAACTCAAAGAGGTCATTATAGATTTGAAAATGGAAAATTTCACTGCGGACAAATTAATATTTTGCTAGCTCTCAATGATATAGGCCCAGGTGATGGCGGTACAGTCATTATTCCTTCATCACATAAATCAAATTTACGTCATCCAGAGTTTGATAAACATGTTATGAAAAAGGGTAAAGTTACATCAGCTGATAATATGACAGCTTCAAAAGAAATTTATTTAAAAGCTGGAGACGGACTATTATTTGTAGATTCACTTTGTCATGGTTCTGCAAAAAGAACAAATAAAGGAGAAAGAAGAATTGTTGTTTACAGATATGGGCCATCTTGGGGTTTTTTTAGACATCCTTATCGACCTTCAAAAAAACTACTTTCAAATCTCACCGAATTTCAAAAAAAAATAGTAATGCCTCACGAGCAAGTGCTTTCACCAAATAACTAAAAAAACAAGATTATTTACTAGTTAAATACATTTTTTTTATCTTGATTTTTCGATCAATTTAACTTTTAAAAGATATATTAAAGGGAGGAATAGATGAAATTAATTAAATCCTTAATTTTGTCTCTTGCAGTTTTAGTTGGGTTTTCATCAACTTCAAATGCTAGAGATATCACACTTTCAATGTGGACGCATAACCAGCTCTATGTTGATTACTTCAATACTTATCTTGAAGAAGTGCAAGCTGCATTTCCAGATGATAATATTACTTTTGATTTTCAAGTTACACCTGATATGGCTACAAACAGTTTAACGGCGATTGCTTCAGGTTCTGAACATACTGATCTTTTAGGAATTGAGATAAGCGGTTTTGGTCTATTTATGGTTGATGATATTATTTCAGACAACTTTGTACCACTAACAGATATGTACGGTGACATGTCTCAATGGAATCCAGGAAAAGTAGCTGCTTGGACTCACACTAATGGTGAGATATATGGAATTGAAAGTGAAGGCTGTTATATGGTCTATTACTACAACCCAAGCATTCTTGAAAGTTATGGTAAATCTGTACCAAAAACTTGGGATGAGTTTATGGAAACTGGAAAAATTTTAGCAAAAGATGGAATTTCAATGATGCTATCTGAGTTAAGATTTATTGGAATGTACCAACAAGCTGGTGGTAAATTCTTCAATGAAGATGGTGAATTTGAAATGGATGAAGATCTTTTCATGGAGGTTTTAAAATTCCAAGAAGAAGCTTTTGCATCTGGAGTAATTAATTATACTACTGACTATTGGGGTCAAACACCTGGTGTTCTTTACAATTCAAAGCAAACTGTAGGAACTATGGCACCTGACTGGTATAACAACTGTTGTTTACAACCTACAGTTAAGGATACACAATCTGGTGAGTGGAGAGTTGCTCCTCTTCCTACTTGGGGAGATGAAGGATATAAAACTTTTCACTGGGGTGGTACTGGTTTTGCCATTCATAAATCTTCAGAAGCTGTAGACGTTGCTAAAAAGTTACTTGAACTCGCTTACTTCTCATATGAAGGTCAAATTGCAAAATATGATTTCTTTGGAGGAATGCCTACTTTATTGGCTGCTCTTGAAGATCCAAGAATTGCAGATAAAAAATTTGATTTTTATGGAGGTCAAAAGTTTGCAGAACCATTTATTTCTGTAGCAGGCTCAAGTGCTGATGATTATCAGCATGTTGGTCGAGCTATTATTGATAGTGTTTCTCGTGATTTGACAACATTATTAGCAAATGGAGAAATAACTGCTGAGGAAGCTCATGAAAGGTTTATCTCAACAGTTCAGGACGAACTAGATTTTTTATAATCTAAAATAAATTTTTAAAGCAGGGTAATCACCCTGCTTTAATAATAAAATAATATAAAAATGACAGCATTAACAAACAAAAGAAGATTGCGACCTGAAAAGGTTGCGCCTTATTTTTTTATTTCTCCTTTTTATATTATTTTTACAATCTTTTTTCTTTTACCTACCATAGCTTCTTTTATTCTAGCTTTTTATAAGTGGAAAGGTGTTAAGGCACCAAAACCTAGAGGTTGGGGAAATTTTGAATATCTATTTTTAAAAGATCAAAATTTTTGGGAAACTTTTCAAAATACAATATTTTATTCTGCTGGTAGTGTGTTTATTACTATTCCTCTAGCTCTTTTATTAGCTCTTGCTCTTAATAGTCATAGTTTAAAACTAAAACCTTTTTGGCGTTTAGTATTTTTCTCACCAATTGTTACTTCAGTAGTTGCAGCTGCATTAACTTTCAAAATGATATTAAATAGTGAATTTGGATTACTTAATTATGTAATTGGTTTAATTGGAATTGAACCAGTCAATTGGGTTGAATCTTCAGCAACATCAAAGTGGTCTGTCATGATGTTAGTAATATGGAGATGGACTGGTTTAACCTGTATTTATTTTTTAGCTGGACTACAATTTATAGATAGAACTTTATATGAAGCAGCAAAAATTGATGGTGCAACGGCATGGCATCAATTCTGGTATGTTACTCTTCCACAGTTAGCGCCAGTAACACTATTTGTTTGTATTATTGTATCTATTGGCTCATTCCAAATATTTGAAGATGTATTTGTTATGTATAGTGGAAATGATGTTCCAACTCACGCTAAATCAATGGTTGTTTACATGATGGAAAGAGGTTTCCAACAGCTCAAATTAGGTTTTGGTTCCTCTATTGGTGTATTTATGTTCATCTGTATTTTAGTTATCTCATTATTCCAATTCAGATCATTTGCATCAAATTTAGATCAGGATGCGAAAAAAAGTTTTATTGAGAGAATTTTATCTCCTATCATAGATTTTATTGCTAATATTTTTCCAATAGAATCTTCTAGTTCTAGAAAAAAATCTTTATCTCCAAAAATTGGTAAATATTCATTAAATTTCATAATAACAATTATTGGCTTGATAACACTTATCCCTTACGCTTTCATGCTTACCTCTTCAGTTAAATCAACAGCAGAAATAATGGCATGGCCACCAATAATGTGGTCTAAAAGTCCTAATTGGGAAAATGTAACAAAATTGTTTACTGAATTTCCAGCAAGTTTATGGATATTCAATTCCTTCTTTGTTGCTATTGCTGTTACAATTTTAACGATCTTTTTATGTACTTTAGCCGGGTATGCTTTTGCAAAATATAACTTTAAGGGAAAAAATAAACTTTTCATATTTATGGTAGCAACTGCAATGATACCTTTTCCAATTATAATGATCCCTCTTTATGTTTTAGTAGGCAGAATGGGAATGAATGATACTTTATCGGGATTAATAGTTCCTTTCGTTGCTCCTGCTATAGGAATTTTTATGATGAGACAGTTCATAACGTCTGTTCCCGATGAATTAATTCAAGCAGCAAGATCAGATGGCGCTGGTGAGTTTAGAATATTTTGGCAAATAGTTGTCCCACTTGTTTGGCCTGGTATTGCTACTCTAGCAATAATTACTTTTGTTAATTCTTGGAATAGTTTCTTATGGCCTCTTATTATTTTAAGAGATGATCTTAATTACACCATTCCTCTTGGTATGACGGAAGTATTTGCGCTGAGTGTTGGCCAGGAGCCGCAGTATGGACAAGCTATGGCTTTTGCAACCTTAACAACAATTCCAATTATAGTCATTTTTTCTTTTGTTCAAAAATATTATATTGCTGGCTTATCAGCAGGAGCAGTAAAAGGTTAGTATGGAAAAAATTAAATGGGGAATTATAGGACCTGGAAGTATAGCAAATAATTTTGCTGATGGACTTAAAGGATCATACTCTGGTCAACTGGTAAGTATAGCAAGTAAAAATGACGATCGCCGAAAAAGCTTTGGTGATAAATACGATATTCATCCTGATTTTAGATTTGATAATTATGATGATATTATAAATTCAGAACATATTGATGCTATTTACATTTCAACACCACATACTCTACATGCTGAATGGACAATAAAAGCTGCAGGTAAAGGAAAGCACGTTCTTTGTGAAAAACCAGGCGCTGTAAATTTAATTGAAGGTAAAAAAATTATAGAGGCAGTAAAAGAAGCTGGAGTTTTTTACATGGAAGGCTTTATGTATCGTTGTCATCCTCAAATTCCAAAACTTTTAGAAGTAATAAAAAATAAAACGATAGGAGATATCACATCAATTGAAGCTTCTTTTGGTTTTGATATGGGTAAAACAATACCAGATCACAGATTATTTAATAAAAATTTAGCAGGTGGAGGCATCCTTGATGTTGGGTTATATCCTATTTCTTTTTCTAGACTTATTGCAGGGGTAGCAACTGGTGAAAAATTTTTAGAACCTAAATTTATAGATGCCGAAGCAAAAATAGGAGAAACAGGCGTTGATGAAGTTGCTCACGCAAATTTAGAATTTAAAAATGGTATCAAGGCTAAAGTCTCAACTGCAGTTATGGAAAGTATGAAAAATAATGCTGTTATTTCTGGATCTGAAGGTACAATTGAGTTGCCAGATCCATGGATGCCTGGAAGAGAAGGAGGCCCATACCATGCTAAAATAATTATTTCAAAAAATGGTAATGAAGAAATTATAGATGTTAAAGGACCAGAGCATTTGTTTTTCTTTGAAGGAGAACTTGCAAGTCAGTGTATTGCAAAAGAAAAAACACAACCACCTCATCCAGCAATGACTTGGGAAGATACATTAGGTAATATTCAAGCTCTTGATACATGGAGAGAGAAAGTAAATTATAAACTGCCACAGGATGAAATATGAAATATGATAGAATAAAAGGAATAGATAAAGACATATCCAAACTTGTTATGGGATGTGATAATCAAGATGATATCAACGAAGCTTCAAAGTTATGGGATCATTGGATTGAAGTCGGTGGTAATATGTTTGATACGGCATTCATTTATGGTGGCGGTAATCACGAAAAAGTTTTAGGACAATGGTTAAAAAACAACAATAATAGAAAAGATGTTTTAATACTTGGCAAAGGTGCTCATACGCCTGATTGCAATCCCGAAGCTATTTCAAAACAATTAACAATCTCTCTTGAAAGAATGAATACTGATTATGTTGACATCTATATTATGCACCGAGATAATACCGATTATCCTGTTGAAGAATTTATGGATGTTTTAAATGAAGAGAAAGAAAAAGGTAGAATAAAAATATTTGGAGGCTCAAACTGGACCATTGAAAGATTTAAAGAAGGAAATGAATGGGCACTAAAAAATAGTAAACAAGAAATGTCTATCCTTAATAATAATTTAGCTCTTGCTAAAATGATTAAACCTTTATGGAATGGTTGCTTATCTTCTAACACTAATGATACATTAGAATATTTAAATTCATCTCAGAAATCCCATATGTCATGGTCTAGTCAAGCAAGAGGATATTTTTTACCTGATGATATTACAAAAGAAATTGAAGACAAAATTACAAAAGCAGAAACATACAGAGCGCCTGGTGAAAATTCTAGTGGCCCTATTAGCTGTTATGATAGTGAAGATAATAGAGAAAGAAAAAAAAGAGCAATAGAATTAGCAGAAAAAAAAGGATGTTCTGCTCATAATATTGCAGCTAGCTGGACTATAAATCAATCTTTTCCTTCATTTGCATTAATTGGACCAAGAACGGTAAAAGAGCTTGATACAACATTACCATGTCTTGATATAGAGTTAACATCAGAGGAAATTAATTGGTTAAATTTATCTTAGTTTAGACTTTTTGATTTTATCACTCGTTCCTTCATTTAATATTGGCTCAATCAAAGTTGATACTTTACTAATTGGTATATCTTGATCTAAATCCTCTAACATTTTTACAGAACGTTTCCCCATTTCCATTAAAGGGTGAGAAATATATGTAAGATTTTGTGAGCTTAAATAACTATCTTGATCATTAAATCCTACTACGGAAATATCTTGGCCAATATTTAATTTTAAATCCTGACACTTTAACAAACAACCTGTAAAAAAACGAAGATGTGAACAAATTATAGCTGTAGGAGGTTTTTTTTAAACCTAATAAATAACTTGTTAAAGCTGATCCTGACTCGACTGTTTCAATTAAAGTATCTTGATAATATTCATTTGAAAATTGAAGCTGTAAATTTTTTACTGAACTTTCATAAGCAATTTTTCGTTGAGCTCCATAATTAAAACTGCGATGGACATTAATAAACGCAATTCTTTTATGTCCATTATTTGAAAGTTTATTCATCAGAAGCTCTATGCTTTTCTTATTATCCAGATCAATCCATGCATGGTCTTTCTGTTTATTTGTTCTACCCCATGTTACAAATTTAATACCTCTTTCATTTAAGAAAGTAACTCTTTCATCATTTTTTTTAATCTTATAAAAAATAAATTTATCTGCTTGTCCTGTAGAAATAAGTTTTTTGAAATAATTCATTTCTTCGTCCTCATTTAAACAAAACTTTGTTATTAATTCAGTATTAGTATTCTTTATACCTAGAGTAATTCCTGCAAGAAATTGCAAAACAACATGATCAGGTGCTTCAGGGTCAATAGATGATATAAAAGCTATTGTATCAGTTTTTTTTTGAGGCTAATCTTCTTGCATTCAAGTCTGGAAAGTAGTTATATTTTTTTTGCAGTTTTAAAAATTTTATACTTAGTTTGCTGTGATATATTGTCATAGCCATTAAGTGCTCTAGAAACAGAACTTACAGATAAACCAAGTTTTTTGGCCAATTCTTTAATATTTATTTTTTTATTTTTACTCATTTTTTGCGAATTAATTTTTAATAATTAAAAAATGCTAGTCTTACAAGTAAAACGTTTTATTGACTTAATTAGTAAAACGTTTTACTTAATATTAAATTTTAAAGGGAGGAAAATAATGAAAAAATTTTTTTCAATTTTACTTACGTTATTTATACCCCTATCTTTTACTAATGCTTCTAAGGCTGGCGGTCACATGGAAGCTGAAGTTATTCACTGGTGGGTATCTGGTGGAGAGCAAGCTGCAATTTCAAAATTTGCTGAAGCTTGGCAAGATATGGGTGGTACTTGGATTGACACTGCTATTACAGGTGGTGAAAATGCAAGAGGAACTACTGTAAACAGAATTATAGGAGGAAACCCTCCAACTGCAGCGCAGTTCAATATTTCTAAACAGTTTGTTGATTTAGTTGAGCAGGGACAACTTCAATCATTAGAAGAAGTTGCATCTGCTGAAGGATGGAGAGATTTTATCTATCCACCTGAACTAATTGAGACATGTGAATTTGAAGGTGAATTCTACTGTGTTCCAGTAAATATTCATAGTGCTCAATGGATGTGGATTAACAATGAAGTTTTTGAAAAAGCTGGAGTACCAAAACCAAATACTATTCAAGATTTTATTGCTGTTGCTCCACAAATTCAAGATGCTGGATTTATACCTCTAGCTTTAGGAGGTCAGCCTTGGCAAGAAGGTCTAATGTTTGATGTTGTAGCATCTTCTACATTAGGTTTTCCTCACATGGCTAAACTTTATAGAGATAAAGATGTTGAAGCATTTAGAGATGGTAAGATGGAAATGGTTTTACAAACTTACAGAGATCTAAATAAGTTCATTGATGAAGGTGCGCCTGGCAGACTTTGGAATGACGCGACAGCAATGGTTGTAGAAGGAAAAGCTGCAATGCAAATCATGGGTGATTGGGCTCGTGGTGAGTTTGCAGTAGCAGGAAAAGAAGCAAAAGTAGATTACGATTGTGTAATTCCTGGAAAAGAAAAATACGTTGCTCTTGGTGGTGATGTATTTGTATTTCCAAAAAATTCAGATCCAAAAGTTAAAGAAATTCAGCTAAAAATGGCAAGTATGATGGTAAATCCTACTGTTCAAGCTAACTTCAATAACGCAAAAGGATCACTTCCAATGAGATTGGATGTTGATACTTCAGCTGCTGATGCTTGTATGCAAATGGGCCTTGAATTAATACAACAACCTAGCGCAATAATGAGAGAAAATGATGACTGGAATAGCCCAGCCTTCACTTCTGCTTGGGAAGATATTATTTCTGAATTTAGAAATGATCCTAATTACTCTGTTAGTGCTGCTATGGACGATTTAGAAGCTGTATTAACAAGCGGATTATAGTATAAATTTATTAAGGCAGGATTTATCCTGCCTTAGTTAAATTACTTTTTAAATTTCCAATGTATTATTTAACAAAAAACCTGGCATCTAAAATTTCTTTACTGCCAATGATAATTATTTCTTTAACTGTTTTTGTTGGATGCATTATATATTCATTCATTTACTCATTAACTGGATCAAAACTTATTCCTGCTTTAAATTATGTAGGCTTTCAACAATATGAGAGACTTTTTAAAAGTAGAAAATGGGACGTAGCTGTTGAAAATATATTTATTTATGGTTTTGTCTTTACAATTGGATGTTTAGTAATTGGTTTTTTATTAGCTGTATTAATAGATCAAAAAATACGAGGTGAGAGTTTATTTAGAACAATTTTTTTATACCCTTACGCGATGTCTTTTGTAGTAACGGGGTTAGTATGGAAGTGGGTTTTGAATCCTACTTTTGGACTTGAGCATTCAATGCATTTATGGGGATTTGATTGGTTTAAACTTGATTGGTTAGTAAATAGAGAATTAGCAATTTACGCAGTTTGTATTGCAGCAGTATGGCAAGGTGCTGGCTTTGTTATGGTTCTTATGCTTGCAGGATTAAGAGGAATTGATGAAGATATTTGGAAATCACTTAGTATTGAAGGTATTCCAAAATGGAGATCATATTTATTTGTAATACTTCCTATGATAAGACCAATGGTTGTAACATCCATAGTCTTAATCGCTGCAGGAGTCGTTAAAGTTTATGATTTAATTTTAGCATTAACATCAGGCGGACCTGGATATGCAACTGCAACCCCTGCTATGTACGTAATGGAGAATTTTTTTGGTAGAGCAAATTTAGGTCAAGCTTTTGCTGCATCAATTATCATGTTTATTAGTGTTATTTGTATTCTTGCTCCCTGGGCATACTATGAATTTTATTTTAGGAATAAGGAAGCAAAATAGTGAATATAAATTCCAAAAATTTTCAACCAAATGGACCGCGACCAAAACATTTAACAATTGGAAGAATAGGGATGTATTGCTTTATTTTTATGTGCGCTTTATTTTTTTTAATGCCTTTGTACGTAATGATCGTAACATCATTAAAAGATATGGATGAAATTAGATCTGGAAATTTATTATATATTCCAAAAGCACTCAGTTTTTATGCTTGGCCAAAAGCATGGTCGGAAGCTTGTACAGGTTTTGTCTGTGAAGGTTTAAAACCAGGTTTAATTAATTCAATTAAAATTACTATCCCTAGTGTTATAGTATCTGTTTCACTTGGTGCATTAAACGGATATGCTCTGGCATTTTGGCGATTTAAAGGAGCATATTTTTTCTTTGGTCTTTGTCTTTTTGGAGCATTTATTCCTTATCAAGTAATGGTATATCCTTTGTTAAAGATTGAGAGTGCAATCGGAATTTATTCTTCTTTGCCAGGAATAATTCTTGTTCATACTATTTTTGGTATGCCAATACTAACACTTATCTTCAGAAACTTTTATGCTGGCCTTCCAATAGATCTTTTTAAAGCAGCCAGAATAGATGGAGGTAATTTTATAAAAATATTCTTCTATGTAATAATTCCAATGTCTACTCCTATAACTATTGTAGCTGTTATTCTTCAAGTTACAGGAATTTGGAATGATTTTCTTCTTGGTTTAGTTTTTGCTGGTAGAGATAATCAACCAATGACAGTTCAATTAAATAACATAGTTCAAGTAGATTACGGTGTAGCAGAGTACAATGTAGATATGGCTGCAACAATTTTAACTTCTCTAGTACCTCTTTTTGTATACTTTATTTCTGGAAGATGGTTTGTGCGTGGAATAGCAGCTGGGGCAATAAAGGGGTGAGTATGAAAAATAGTGTAGAGGTAAAAAATATATCCTTTAGTTATGGAAAAACAGAAATATTAAATGATTTAAGTCTTGATATTAAAGAGGGTGAATTTATGGTTTTGTTAGGGCCTTCAGGTTGTGGCAAAACAACTTTATTAAACTGTATAGCTGGTCTTTTAGATTTGACTGAAGGTCAAATTTGGATTGAAGATGATAATGTTACTTGGAAAGAGCCAAAAGATAGACACATAGGAATGGTGTTTCAGTCTTACGCCTTATATCCAAGTATGACTGTTGAGAAAAATTTATCATTTGGTTTAAGGATGATGGGAACTGCTAAAAAAATTATAGATGATAAAATTGAAAAAGCAGCAAATCTTTTACAGATTAATGAATTACTTAAAAGAAAACCATCTCAACTCTCAGGAGGTCAAAGACAACGTGTTGCAATAGGAAGAGCTCTAGTAAGAGATGCAAAAGTATTTTTATTTGATGAACCATTGAGTAATCTAGATGCAAAATTAAGAGCTGAATTACGTTATGAAATTAAAAAACTT
This sequence comes from uncultured Alphaproteobacteria bacterium, assembly GCA_902538155.1. Taxonomy (GTDB): domain Bacteria; phylum Pseudomonadota; class Alphaproteobacteria; order HIMB59; genus CACPNW01. The sequence goes on along the minus strand of CACBDX010000017.1, from coordinate 7,849 downwards.
CATAGAGATTTATCCAATACCATGATTTATGTAACTCATGATCAAATTGAAGCAATGACACTTGCTGACCGTATATCTGTTATGAAAGATGGGCTAATACAACAATTAGATACACCTAAACAAATTTATAATAAGCCAGCTAATTTATTTGTGGCTGGATTTATTGGATCTCCAAGTATGAATTTTTTGAACGCAAAATTTGATAAAACAAATCAAAATTTAATTATTGGAAAACGACATATTAATATTTCTAAATATGAAAATATTAATAATTTGACTGATGATCAACAAGTAGTTTTTGGTATAAGGCCAGAAAATATAATTATAGATAAAAATGAAAATTCTATTTTATGTAAAGTTGAATTAGTAGAGCCCATGGGTGCTGATACTTTAGTTTGGACTAGTATAGAGGGTACACCGATATCAATTAGATTAGAAGGAAGTTCAAATTATAATTTAAATGATGAAATAAATATCTCTTTTGATATAAATAGATCTTCAATATTTGATAGTAAATCTGAGGAGAGAATTTAATATGAATAAACAAGATGTTTCAATGCAACTTTATACAACTCGACACTTTCAGCCATATGAACCAATACTAAAATTTTTATCAGACTCAGGTATTGTTAATATTGAACTTTTTGGCTTAGAAACAATGAACACAGATGAATTTAAATTGATGATGGATCAATCAAAAATTACATCAAAGTCTACTCATGTTGGTTTTGAATCTCTAAGTAATTCAACTAATATCATTAATCGTGCAAATAAAATGAATATCAAACATATTATTGTACCAGCACCTCCCGCAAGAAAAGATGCTGAATTTAAAAACACATTTGATATGAATGAAGAACAATGGATGGATTTTGGAAAAAAATTATCTGATCATGTTAGTATTTTTGAAGATGCTGGATTAACACTTGGATATCATAATCATTCTTATGAATTTAAACCTTTGCCAAGTGGAAAGCTTCCAATTGAATGTATGATGGATCATAATGAAAATTTGAAATTAGAAATTGATCTAGGGTGGACAATAGCTGGAGGCGCAGATCCTATTCCGTGGATTCAAAAATATTCAAATAAAATCATTGGCTGTCACTTAAAAGATTTTTATGATCAGAGTAAAAACTTGTTAGAACACGATGAACAATCTGCTGTTGGAGAAGGTTTTATTGATTGGCCTTCTTTAATTTCTGAAGTTAAAAAAACACCATGTGAAGTTTTTGTGCTAGAGCACGATGATCCAAAAGACTACAAAGAATACACAACTAAATCTCTAAATTATCTAGAGACAATTTAATGAATATTGGAATTGTTGGTTGTGGCAATATTTCTGAGACTTATTTTGAGTGTCAAAATATATTTAATAATTTTAAAATAATAGCTTGCGCGGATATAAATAAAGAAGCTGCATCTAATGCTGCATCTAAATATAATGTTAACGCGTTGTCAGTTGATGAAATACTAGAAAACAATGAAATTGATTTAATTATTAACTTAACAATTCCTGCAGCTCATAAAGAAATTATTACAAATTCACTTCATAATGGAAAACATTGTTTTAGTGAAAAGCCTTTAGCAATGAATTTTCAAGAAGGCTTAGAAATACAAAAATTAGCAAATGAAAAGGGTCTATATGTAGGATGTGCACCAGATACTTTTCTAGGAGCGGCAGGACAAAAAGCTAGAAAATTAATTGAAGATAATAAAATAGGTAAAATTGTTTTAGGAACTTTTAATTTAATGTCTCATGGCATGGAACATTGGCACCCTAATCCAGATTTTTTCTTCAAACCTGGAGCTGGACCAGTTTTTGATGTTGGTGTTTATTATATTACTCAATTAGTTAATTTAATTGGGCCAGTTAAACAAATAAATGCAATTAGTGGAACTGCTACAAATGAGCGTATTATAACTAGCCAACCAAGATATGGAGATAAAATTAAAGTTGAAACACCAACAACTCTGATGGGCTCTTTAGAGTTTCAAAACAATGCAAAAGTACAGTTTTTTTGTACTTGGGATGTCTGGAAAAACAATCATTCAACAATTGAACTCTATGGACTTGATGGCTCAATGATTGTTCCTGATCCAAATTTTTTTAGTGGTGATTTATTAATTTCCCAAAAAGATAGTGATTGGGAAACTATCAATAACGATAATATGTTGTTAGGTATCCCCAACAAAAGTGATGGAGAGGGTAATAAAAAAGCAAATTACAGAGGAATAGGTCTTTCAGAAATGATCGATTCAATTTCTAATAATCGAAAAGCTAGATGTTCTCTTGAATTATCTCTTCATGTTCTAGAGATTATGGATGGAATTATAAAATCAGCTGAGGAAAACAAATCTTATCAACTATCAACCAATCCTAATCAACCTGCAATATTAACTGAAGAAGAAATTAAAAAATTAAAAATTTAATTATTAGATATTATTCAGTAATTTTCTGATAACTTATTTGATTTTGATCAAATAAAACTTCATTAAATTTTGAAAGATCATTATCAACTTTTTTTAACATTGAATTAAACTCTGATCTTTTTGTTACTACTAAAGAAATATCAGCAACAATTAAATCTATTACAAAAAATCGATCTTTTGCTTCTTTTACACGCCATGTTACAACAACTGATCCCGTATCAGAAAATATTTCCATATCAATAAGGGTTACTTGATTTTTGTTGTCATATTTTGATTTTGTTAACTCATATGTTTGATCTGAATAACCTTGCATCATTGAAGCTATATTTAGAGCTAAATGGCGTTTAAAATTATCAATGTAGATTTTTTTTGTATCTTTATTAGATTTTTTCCAAGCTTCTCCTGCAACAAACTTAGCTATACCAGTACCAGCAAAATTATTATTAATTGTTTTTTCAATTAAAAGAAATCTATTTTCATTAGAGAGATTATCATTTTTATAAGCTTCAAGAATTATATCAATTTCTCTTTTCAACCATTCTGAGGTTTCATCAGAATATAAATTTTTTGAAATAAAAATTATAAAAATAAAAATAAATAAATAAAATTTCATTATTCAAATTCAATACTAATAAGAGGAAGAGGGGTTAATTCTGAGTCATCGACATTATTAATTGCTGCTTTTCGGTTTTGATAATAAGAACTTCTCACTGCAGCATAATAATCTACTGAATTATCTCTTAATGCATTAACTTCATCTATTATTTGTGATCTTGTATCAACTGCATTAACTGCTGTTCTCATTGGTACTAACCAAGCTTCACCCTCACTTACTGCATATGCATTAATTGGATCAGTCATCATTGTTAAAACCATTCCTGAAGTATCTCTAAGATTTGATGGACCAAATAATGGAAGAACAATATAAAAACCATCACCAACACCCCAAGTAGCAAGTGTTTGTCCATAATCCTCTTCTTTTTCTTCAAGTCCAATCTTTTCAGCTACATCAAATAATCCAAATACACCCACAGTGCTATTAAGAATAAATCTTCCTGAAGATTGAATAGCGTTTTCACCTTGACCTTGTAACAATTGATTTACAACAACCAAGGGAGCTCTTAAATTACTCAAAAAATTATTTATTCCACTTTGCAGTGGAGAAGGTAATTTTTTATAGCCTTTTGCTATTGGCTCTAAAACAATTCTATCAGCTACATTGTTAAAACTAAATATAGCTCTATTTATAGGCTCTAAAGGATCATATATTTCATCCTCTATCGTAGTTGTTTCAAAATCCTCTGAGTCAGTATTTACCTGATCGGCATCACTTGCTATTACTTTATAGGACAATAAACTGAAAAATAGAAAAAATAGAATTATAATATTTTTACTCATAGACTAATCACTAATATCTAAACTATTATTTAATATAGTTTATAAATTACATTATATATATCTCTATTATAGCAAAAAAATGACAGAAAATTCGCAAAATTATCTTGATTTATTAAATAAAGAGCAAAGAAATGCCGTACAGCAAACTGATGGTTCATTACTTGTTTTAGCTGGCGCAGGAAGTGGTAAAACAAGGGTATTAACCTTTAGAATCTTGAATATATTAATTAAAAAACTTGCCACTCCTAGGCAAATTTTAGCTGTAACTTTTACAAATAAAGCTGCAAGTGAAATGAAGTCACGAATCGGAGATGCATTAAATTTTCCTATAGACAACATGTGGATAGGAACATTTCACTCTTTATCACTAAGAATACTAAGACAACATTATGAGGAAGTAGGATTAAGAAAAAATTTTTTGATTATTGATGTAGATGATCAGTTAAAATTGATTAAAAATATTTGTGAGGTAGAAAAAATAGACACAAAAGAAACTTCACCTAAATATTATTTATCAGCAATAGATAATTTAAAAAACAAAGGAATAAGTCCTAATGAATTGAATGAAAATAAATATCGGAAAAACGATAAAGAAATTCGAAAAATCTATACAATTTATCAATCTGAACTTATTCGATTAAATAGTGTTGATTTTGGTGACTTAATTTTATTTTGTATAAAAATTTTTCAAAAAAATAATAATGTATTATCAAAATATCAAAATATTTTTAAATATATTCATGTAGATGAATATCAAGATATTAATCCAATACAACAACAATGGATTCATTTCTTATATAAAGGTAATAAAAATATATGTTGTGTTGGTGATGATGATCAATCAATATACTCTTGGAGAGGTGCTGATGTTACTAATTTATTAAATTTTGAAAAAAATTTTGAGAATGTAACAATTGTAAGATTAGAACAAAATTATCGGTCTACAAGAAATATATTAAGTTGTGCATCTACTCTTATTTCTAAAAATAAAGGAAGATATGGAAAAGAATTGTGGAGTAAAAATCAGATTGGAGAAAAAATTACAATTAATGGATTTTGGGAAACAAAAGAGGAGTCTGTTTTTGTAACAGACAAAATAGAAAATATAATAAAAGATAAAATAAATTTGAGTGAAATCTCAATTTTATTTCGGGTTGCTGCACATACGAGATCGTTTGAAGAAAGATTAATTAATCTTGGACTTCCTTATAAAATAATTGGAGGATTACGATTTTATGAAAGAAAAGAAATCAAAGATATTATTGCGTATTTAAGATTAACAAATAATTTATCTGATGATTTAGCTTTTGAAAGAATTATTAATGTACCTAAAAGAGGAATAGGGAAATCAACAGTTAGTAAAATTAGTAGCTATGCAAGAATGAATAATATTTCTCTATTTGAATCTGCTCAACAATTGACATTTAAAAGTAATTCTAAAGCTAAGAGTGAACTATATAATTTTACTGATAACATTTTAAAATGGCAAAAGGTTAAGAAAAAATTTGACCATATTGAATTAGCTAAAGTAATAATAGAAGATTCGGGTTACTTAGATTATTTAAAAAAAGAGGAAGAAAACTCAAATAAACCAGACAGCCTATCAAGAATAGACAATTTAAATGAATTTATAGAAAGTTTAAAAGAATTTGAAAACATAGAAGGATTTTTGGAACATGTATCTTTGGTTATGGAAAATATAACAAATACTTCAGAAGAAACACTAACTCTCATGACAATGCATGCAGCTAAAGGATTGGAGTTTGATTATGTATTTTTAGCTGGCTGGGAGGAGGGAGTTTTTCCAAGTCAAAGATCAATAGAGGAATCAGGTAATCAGGGATTAGAAGAAGAAAGAAGGTTGGCCTATGTTGCACTAACGAGAGCAAGAAAAAAAATCTATATTACTTATGTAAATCAAAATAGATATTCTTTTGCATCACATGATTATAATTTGCCATCTAGATTTATAAGCGAGCTTCCAGAAGATAAAGTAGAGATAAATGACTCCAAATATATTCAAGATAATAATTTTTTAGATAATTTTTTAGAAACTGATTCTTTTAGCGAAGAAATAATTACACCGGGAAGAAGAAGACTATTACAAAACTCAAAAAAAAATAATATCGATTGGGATTTTAATCAAGATTTAGAATATGATGTTGATATATCTAAAGGGAAAAATGTTTATCATCAAAAATTTGGTAACGGAAAAATAATCAAATTAGATGGTGATAAAGCTTTAATTGATTTTGAGAATTTTTCTTCAAAAAAAGTATATTTAAAATTCTTGAAAATTATAGATTAATTTTTTTAAGGAATTCTTTTTCATTTAAAATTTTAACTCCTAATTGTGTTGCCTTATCTATTTTTGAACCTGCTTTTTCTCCAGCAATTAGAAAATCTGTTTTTTTACTAACACTAGATAATATTTTTGCTCCTTTAGTTTTTGCTAAGTATTTAGCTTCATCTCTTGATAATTCAGATAAAGTACCTGTAAAAACTAAATGTTTATTTGAAAAAAAATTATCTATTCTTTCATTTTCTATAAATATAATAGTTAAATAATTTTTTAAATTTTTAATAGTTTCCTTATTTATTTCTTTAGAGAAAAAATCTATGATTGAAGATATTGCTTTTGGTCCTAAACCATCAATATTTTCTAATACGCTTAAATTACTTGAAGATGAAATCAATACATCTAGGTCTTTAAACTCGTTTGCTAAAATTTCAGCATTTACTTCACCAATAAATCTAATTCCAAGAGAATAAATAAATTTATCAAATGATATTTTTTTAGAATTATTAATAGAATTAATTAAATTAGAAAAAGATAATTCACCCCAGCCATCTAATTCAACTATTTCTGATCTAAATTTTTCAAGATTAAATATATCTTCTACTTTATTTATATATTTTAGATTAAATAATTGTTTAACTTGTTTCTCACCAAATCCATCTATGTTTAAACTTTTCTTACTGACAAAATGAATTATTCTTCCTATTTTTTGAGAACTACAACCATGTGTATTTGAGCATCTTAGTATTGCTTCATCTTTTTCTTTTAAAACATTACTCTTACAGATAGGGCAAATCCTAGGAGGTTTTATCTTAGTATTTAATTTACTATTTTTTTTTACTAATCTAGTAACATAAGGAATAACATCTCCTGCTCTTTCAATTTCAACAAGATCCAAAACATTTATATTTTTTTTATTTATTTCATCAAAATTATGTAAAGAAGCATTGGATATAATCACGCCACCTAAATTAACAGGTTGCAATCTAGCTACAGGTGTAATTGCTCCAGTTCTCCCAACTTGGAAATCAACAGATCGAATTATAGTATTAGCTTTCTCGGCAGAAAACTTTACGGCAACTGCCCATCTTGGATTTTTTCCTACATAACCTAATCTTTCTTGTAGTTTAAAACTATTTATTTTTACGACTAATCCATCAATATCATAATCAATGCTTGATCTTTTTTGATCAATTTGATTATAATATTTAATAATTTCTTCAATTGATTTACATTTTTTTGCTTAGATTATTTGGAACAATGTTCCAATTTTTAAGTTGATCATAATAATTCTCAATTTTCTCAAAATTATAAGAACATTTACCTATACCATGAGGTATAAATTTAAGTGGTCTACTATGACTAATAGAAATATCAAGTTGCCTTAGGCTTCCAGCTGCAGCATTCCTTGGATTTGCAAATTTAGATTTATTTTCTAATTTAGAATTAAGTTTCTCAAAATCACTCTTATTCAAGAATACCTCTCCTCTAATTTCAATAAAATCTGGAAAGTCTTTTTTTAACTTTGATGGAATATTTTTTATATTTAATATATTTTCAGTAACATCTTCTCCTATAAATCCATCTCCTCTTGTCCCAGCAGAAACCAAATTTCCATTTTTATAGACAAGATTTAAAGACAGCCCATCAATTTTTGGTTCACAGATATATTGAAAATCATTGTCATTATCTAAATTTAAGAATTTTACTGAGCGCTTT
>CACBDX010000016.1 GCA_902538155.1 uncultured Alphaproteobacteria bacterium | reverse complement strand
GATAGTTACATAACTCGATGTATTTCTCTAAAGGCCAAATCTTATTCTTTTCTCCAGCACCAGGTGCAATTCCTACATAGCTTTTATGTTTTAATAAAATATTACTTATTACTCCTTCGAGATTTTCACTGATTGGAATTTTAAAATCATTTCTATTTTTTTTAATAACTATTAAATCTAATAAATCTAAAATGTAGTTTAAATAATACTTTCTTTTCTTGTTGCTTTTAATTTTTTTAGAAGAAAAAAAACCATTAGCTGATCCAGAAATAAAATTTCTATGCTTGATTCGTTTTAATGCTATAGTTCTTATTACTGATTTTTGTGTATCTAAAATATAATCAAAAAATTCATTTTCTAATTTATATCTTTTTGATATTTTATTCCAAAAAAATGGACTAAGATCTGCTTGATCAAGAATCTCGTCAATATAATTACTTGCAATGAATTTAAGAGTGCTTGAATAAACAGTTTTACCCTTATTAGTAAGCCAATATAATTTATAGTCTGGAAGTCTTGTTTTAATTTCGTGAAGAAGTTGTAATTTAATTATTCCATCTCCAATTTTTTCACCATTTGAAAAAACTAAAATTTTTTTAGTCATATTAGAACACTTTAACACAAATTTTTTAAGAGTCTAATTTTGAAGAATTATAGGATTAAATAGCGTAAATAAAACAAAACATTTCGAGGGTGATTAAAGGTAACATTTACGACCTAATTACCTAACCAAAAATTATCAAAACTTAGACTTTTCTTTAATAAAAGCTGTGTAGTTTATCTTTGCAAAAGCAAAAAAGTTACCCTCAAAAAAAAGTAAAAAAAAGTGGTGCCCAAGGGCGGAATCGAACCACCGACACGAGGATTTTCAGTCCGTACAGACATGTTAATTAAATTCATTAAATTTTAAATTCTAGAGATTTCCTCAAGATTATGATTATCATTCCAATGTTTTTTTAACAGAATTTGATCTTAATGAATCCAAGATGGATCCAAAAATACTTTTTTTAATTTGAAGAGCAATACACAACTGCGTCTCTTGCTGGAGGTACTATATAATCAATATTTTTCTCTCTTGATAGAATGTTATACTGTTTTCTTAAATATCTCTCACACTCAACTAATGCTTGGTGTGCAGTTTTTCCTTCATCTCTTCCCCAATAAAACTTAGGCGTTCTTTGAATACACTTATCTTTCAAGCTACCTTTTTTATAGCCATAAACACAACCTCTTGCATATGGTCTGTCATCACAACTAAATAATGGCATTGTGAAAGCTGCAAGACATATTAATAAAACTGTCCCTTTAAATAATTTTAAAATTATATCTTTAATATTTATTGGCATGATCTGTATTCAATTAATTTTTAACACAAATTCCTGTTATTTTATTTGGTGAGACATCATTACCAACAAGTGATTGAGTATATTTATTATTTCTTTTATCAATTATCCTAAGTACTGCCCATGTACCAGGTTCAACAATAGTATGAATATGAATAAAAAGCTCGTTTTCAAAAACAATATTTTCTAAGGATCCATTTCCATTTTTAAAATAATCAAATCCAAATCGTTCAAATTTTTGAGTTTTAGTTTCTCCGTCACTTTCAAATGCACAAATATATGTTTCAGCAAACACACATGATGAAAAAAACAATACAAGAATAAAAAATAACTGTTTCATAGATATTACTTAGCAAAAATAATATAAAATTAACATAGAATTTAACAAAAGATATTTTTTATGATAATAGTTGTTTGTCCTGATTTAGGCGCTCTAATTGCTGGGACAATAAATAAAAAGCTAAAGGAGATAAAATGGCTCTAAGAAAAGTTAATTCTAAAGAATTTCTAAGAATTGTAAAAGAAGAAGGTGGTTTAGATCTATCCAATGGAACTATGACAATTCACATTGGTCCTTATTATAAATGGGATAATAAAAAAAAAGACTTTATAAAACCAAAAATAATAGTTACTCGTCAACTAAAGAAAAAATTAGATAATAAAAAATGAGATATACAATTTTTATTTTAATCATTTCAATAGCAATAATTTCTAATTATGTTTCGGTTAGCAAAACGATAATGGATTGTGAGAGAGATTGGTCTTACTATCCTGGTGGTTTCAAAGATAAGACTTTAATATATCTTATGGATAGACAGCCCAATGACTTATTATCTGCTTATCATGCAGTAACAAGGAATATTACAGGTTTTGATACGGATAATAAATATTATGAAAGATATTTGTTTACCGATTTTATTTTAAATAAGAATATTTACGGAAATGTTATTTCAATAAATAATTATATAACGGATTTTAAAAATTTTCGAATAGACGCAAAAGACGAACGATACATATTTTTTAGAGGGAAAAAAATTAATGTTTTTAAAGATAATGATGAGGGATTTTCAGATTACGATAAAGGACTTGCTGAGTATAAACTTGATATTGAAGTAGATAAAATTGATCTTAAGATAGTAGTAAACAGTTACCAGAAAGATATTTTGGATCCTTATAATTTTGCTACTAGTTACAAATGTAAAATTGTTGAATCAAAAATTTAGTAAAAAAAGAAAAAAAATATCCAAAAAATGTCCAAGAAAATATTTATACACTAATTAGTGGTGCCCAAGGGCGGAATCGAACCACCGACACGAGGATTTTCAGTCCTCTGCTCTACCAACTGAGCTACCTGGGCACAAGTCATCAGATAAAGTATTTATAATTAAATTCAATTAAAAATAGGATAATTAATCAGATTTTATTTGCAGCCCATGTTCATCAGTGAGCCATTTCATCAAATCAAGACTAGCGCATTTTTTTGAACAAAAAGGTATAAATGGTTCCTTAGAAACCTTTTTACATGTTGGGCATTTAGATTTTTTTTTTAATGAAATAATATTATTTTTTTTGGATTTTTTTACTTCCATCTAAAAGTAATTCTGCCTTTTGTTAAATCATAAGGTGTCATTTCTACTGTCACTTTATCACCAGCTAATACTCTTATTCTATTTTTTCTCATTTTTCCTGATGAGTGAGCTAGAATTTCATGATCATTTTCTAATTTTACTTTAAACATTGCATTTGGAAGAAGTTCTAATACAACTCCTTGAAATTCAATCGATCCTTCTTTTGGCATATTTGTATAAGCTTATAGTAAAAATTATTTCTTTTGTCTAATTTTAACTGACAATTTGTGTCCATCTAGACCTTCAAGTCCTGACATTTTTTCAGTATCTTCCGAAAGAGCATTAAAAGATTTTTTATTCATATCAACAACAGAGGTTCTTTTCATAAAATCTAAAACACCTAGACCTGATGAAAATTTTGCCGCTCCTGATGTCGGCAATACATGGTTAGTTCCTACAATATAATCACCAAAAGCTTCGACAGAGTATTCACCTAAAAATATACCGCCAGCATTATTTATATTCGATAATAATTTTTTATTATTAGAAATGTGAATATGTAAATGTTCTGGTGCAACAAAATTTATGATTTCTGAAGCAAGTTCTATATTATCGACCAAAGCTATAATTCCATTATTATTTAAACTTTTTTCAATTATTTTCTTTTTTGATAAATCTTTTTTAATTTTTTTAATTGAACTTAAGACTTTAGTTGCAAAATCTTTACTATCCGTAATTAAAATTGCTTGTGCATTTTCATCATGTTCTGCTTGAGCTATTAGATCTGAAGCTACCCAATCTGGATTATTATTGTTATTTGCAACAACTATTATTTCAGATGGTCCTGCTAGCAAATCTATACCTACTTTTCCATACAATTGTTTTTTTGCCTCTGCTACATAAGCATTACCAGGTCCAAATATTTTATTGACTGGCTTAATAGTTTGAGTGCCAAACGTTAGTGCACTAATAGCTTGAGCTCCTCCTACAAAATATGTTTCTTTAATACCTAATTCCCTTATTAATTTTATAAAATATGGATTAATTGATTTAGTTGGTGGTGTGATACAAACAATTCTTTTTACTCCAGCTATGATTGCAGGTACTGCATTCATAATTAAAGATGAGGGATAAAAAGCCCTTCCTCCAGGTACGTACAAACCAACTGAATCAATGGGCTTCCATACAGATTTCAATGTTGCACCATTATTAGTATAGGTAATATTTTTAGGTAATTGTTTTTTGTGAAATGATGAAATATTTTTTATAGCTTTTTTAAAACTATTAAATATTTGTGGCTCAACTTTAGGTTGTATTTTTATTTTAGATAAATCTAAACTAAGATCTTGTTTACTAATTTTAACTTTATCAAATTTTGCTGCATACTTAATTAGAGATTTATCGCCATTTTTTTTTACATCATAAATAATTTTTTTTACATCTTCTTGAATTGATTTACTTGATAATGAATTTCTGTTTTCAATCTTTGTCTGAAATTGATTATAAAAATTTTTATTAAATTTTATTATTTTCATTTAACAAAAGTACCTATTTCAGAAATAATTTTTGAAACCTCATTCATATTTGTCTTATAAGCTGATCTATTGACAATTAATTTAGATTGAATTTTCATTATTTCTTCAATTTCAGTCAAACCATTTTCTTTCAATGTTTTTCCTGTAGAAACTAAATCTACAATTCTTCTACACATATTTAAAGAAGGGGCTAATTCCATAGATCCACTTAGTTTTATAATTTCTACTTGTATCCCCTTATTATAAAAAAATTTTTTAGTAATATTTGGGTATTTAGTAGCAATTCTAATATTACTCCAAGTTTCTGGATCCTCTTTTTTTAATAAAGATTTCAAAGCAGCTACAGAAATTCGACAATGCCCAATATTTAAATCAAGCGGAGCATATATTTCTGAGTAATCAAATTCATTAATTACATCCTCACCAGCTATTCCTATTTGAGCAGCTCCAAATGCAACAAATGTACATGCATCAAAGGCTCTTACTTTGATATACTCAATGTTTCTTTTTTTAGATTTAAAAGTTAACTTTCTTGTATCTTTATCAAATAGTAAAGGATCAGGGGCAAAACTTGTTTTAAGTAACAAGTTTTTACATTCTTTTGTTATTCTGCCTCTTGGTACTGCAATAACTATTTTGCTCATAAATTGCAGGCTTTTATATTGTGATCAAAGAAAAAACTAGAAAAAGTTAGTTTTTCTGTCTTTTTATTTTTGCTCCCAAACTACCTAATGTTTTTTCAATATTTTCATAGCCTCTATCAAGATGATAGACACGATTTAGTGTCGTTTGACCATTCGCATTCATAGCAGCTAACACTAAACTTATACTAGCTCGTAAATCACTAGCCATTACCTGCGCTCCTTTAAATGTTTGATTGCCTATTATTGTAGCGGTATCTTTTTCTACTGTAATATTCGCACCTAATCGATTCAGTTCAGGAACATGCATGAATCTATTTTCAAAAATTGTTTCTTTAATTTTTGACTTACCATCAGAGATACACATAAGAGACATTAACTGAGCTTGTAAATCGGTGGGAAAACCTGGATATGGACTAGTTGAAAGACTAGTAGATTTTAGTTTTGATCCTTTAGAGACTTTTATCGAATTTTTACTTACTTTTAATTTTGCACCCATTTTTTTTAAAATATCAATTAACGATTTTAAATAAATAGTATTAAAGTTGTTTATTTCTAAAGCTGAATTTAACATCAAAGCTGCAATTATATATGTGCCTGCTACAATTCTATCAGCAATTATCTCATGCTCTGCTTTTTTTAAATTTGTTACACCTTGTACAAGAATAGTTTTTGTTCCATGACCTTCTATTTTTGCACCCATTTTTATAAGACATTTTGACAAATCTTCTATTTCTGGTTCTCTTGCAGCATTAGAAATTTTAGTTTCACCTTTTGCCAATACTGATGCCATTAGTATATTTTCAGTTGCTCCTACGCTTGGAAAAGGTAATTTAATTTTATTTCCAATCAATTGTGATTTAACACTGCCAACAACAAAGCCATTTTGAATTTCAAAATTAGCTCCTAATTTTGATAAACCAGCAAGATGTATATCTATTGGCCTAGTTCCAATGGCACATCCTCCTGGTAAAGATATTCTAGCCTCACCAAATCGAGAAAGTAATGGACCTAGAATCAATATAGAGGCTCTCATTTTTCGCACAACATCATAATCTGCTGATAGATTCTTAATCTTTGATGGATTTATTTTTAATTTATTTTTTTTGTGTTCAATTTTTACACCATAATTTTTTAGTAATTTTATTAAATTTAGAACATCAACCACATTAGGTACGTTTGAGAGTTTTAAAGTTTTTTCGGATAAAAGAGAGGATACAATTATTGGTAATGCAGCATTTTTTGATCCATGAACATTAACTGAACCAGAAATTTTAGAACTCCCTTTTATTATTAATTTATCCATTTTTGTTAATAGCTTTTTTTCTTTTTAAAATATTGGATTTGAGTTTTTTTTCTAACCTTTTTAATCTCGTTTCACGTATTTCTTTTTTAGAATCATCTTTTGAATTATGTGTATTTTTTTCTTTATTTAATTTATCTGTCACAAATAAGATTTAATTATTGTTATTATTTTTTTTTAATCCATTCTTAGAGCATTTCTTGGAACAATATAAAACATTTTTCCAATCTCTTTCCCATTTTTTTCTCCAAGAGAATGGCTTATTGCAAACAATGCAAACTTTAGATGGTAAGTTTTTCTTCAAGATTTTACTCAAATAGATAAAAATATCCGTAGGCAACAACTAATGCGGGAATTGCACTGTATAGTGTAGCTAAAATTGCAGCTTTTGGGGCAAGAGCAATTGCTGGGAATAAAGCATCACCATCATTTGAAATAGCATTACCAAGTTCTGCAGAAAGAGGAATATAGCCATTTAGATAAAACGTTGCTACAACAACTTGCGGTCCACATCCCGGTAAGAAACCAAATAGAATTGCTACTAATGGAACAAAAGGTAGCCATAAATCAAAAAATATTTTTAGATCTAAACTTGTAAAGTACATAAATATTTCAAAGACAAGGAAACCACTAATTACCCAAGTGGTTACAAAATTAGTTGTATCTACTACTCTTGATAATAATCCTCTACTTTTGTCAGTTGAGCATTGAAAATCACTTAATGGATTTAATGACCACATAAATATTGAAAGTATTGCTCCAGCAGAAGCTACCAAAACTAAAAGTGAGCTATAAGCTGGTGAAACAAATTCTATCTGGAATGCAACTAGAATACCTAAAATAAAACCAGGAACAAATAAAAAAAGCCAAAAATAATTAAAATTCGATACAAAAGTTTTATTTATTTTTTCAAATTCAACTTTTATTTTTGTCTCTGATTGCATAAAGTTTATGCCATGGATAAAATCTATTATATAACCAGATATTGATCCAACAATTATTCCAATTCCAAATATTAACAATCCAGTTGTGGGCTCAATAGCAAGTATTAAGAAAGCTGCATCTCCCATTGTTGCTGTTAACACAGCGACTAAGGAGCCAAAAGAAATACGGCCCTGAATATATTGGGTCACGACTATTATAGCTCCACCACATCCAGGTATTGCACCTAAAAAAGCAGCTATACCGACATGGAACTTTTGTGTCTTAGATAAAAAATTCTTTACATCAAACTTTGTTAAACTGTCCAATCCAATAAAAACAAATAGAGTAAATCCAACAAAAACAGATACCTGTATGTAAGCATCTATCATTGATGATCGAATAACTTCCCCAAACTCTCCTCCTTGAAAAACAAGAGAAAGTAGTAATAGACCAAAGAAAGATTTCTTTAATAATCTTCCATCATTTTCAAGAATGATCTTTGTTTTTTCATTAATAGCGTTAATTAGCGCGTTCATAAAATGTATATATAGCTAATAAATGTAGCTATGGCTACATTTTCTGTTAATTTTTATTGATTATTATGTTAAAAAAAAGAATGTCATTCAGTAAAGTCCGAAATGCTCATAAAACAGAAAATACTGAAGATTATTTAGAATTAATTGCAGAACTTTTAAATTCCAAAGGTGAAGCTCGTATCGTTGATATTGCTGAAAGTTTGGGGATAGCACAAGCCACTGCCAATAAAACTATACAACGATTACAAACACAAGGTTACATTAAAAGAGAACCTTATCGATCAATTTTTTTAACATTTAAAGGTCAGAAAATTGCCAGTGAATCAAAAAAAAGGCACAATATTGTATATAATTTTTTACTAAATCTTGGTTTAGACAAGAATACGGCCTCTGAAGATGCTGAAGGAATAGAGCATCACGTTAGTGAAAAAACGCTTCGAAAAATGGATAATTTTAACTCAAAAAAATAAATTTAAAATATTGCCAAATCAATTTTATCTAGTGTATAAAAAAAAAGAAGGGACACGGCGAATATCCCTTCTTTTCATCGTTGGTTTATGGATAGAAATAAACCTAACTCTTAAATACCCGATTCTCGGTTTTGGCTCAAATTTTTAATTTAAAACCCTAAATTTTAATATTTTTGTAATAAAACAATTTTTATTTTTATTTTATTTTTGAAATCATTGTTAAAAGGTAAATAATTTACAGGTCTAGAAACTTTAGTAATTTTAAATGTCTTTTGATGTTTTTTTAAAATACTTAAAAAATCCTGTCTCTCCCATAAATCTATTCTATGGGTAAATACTACAAAGCCTTTTTCTTTAATATTTTTATTAATATTAGTAAAAAGTTTATCAAAGTTTTTACAGTACGTCATAGAACCTATCAAAGAAATAAGATCAAACTTTATTTTATAATGATGTACTTGTTCAAAGTTTTTTATTTGTAATTTTGTATAAATTTTTTTTCCTGAAGAAATTTTTAAGCTTTTTTTCGAAATATCTGATCCATAAATATGACTTTTCGGAAAAACTTTTTTTAATTCAGCGCCAAATAAGCCAGTTCCACATGCTAGGTCTAAGATATTTTTTGGTTTAACATTAGTTGTTTCTTTTAAAAATTTAATACTCTTTTTAGGTGCTTGATAATTCCATAACTTGAGTGTTGCATCATAATTTTCTGACCAATCATCATAATATTTTGTAGTTTTATTTAAACTTCCGACACCTGAAACTAATGATTTAAAATTAGTCATATTTTAGAGAAGGAATTTTTTTTCTTATTTTTTTAACATCAGAAATATTAATGGTTGAGTTAAGAATTGCAGGTTTATTTTTGGTACGATTTAAAATTTTTCCCCATGGATCTGCTAAAAGAGAATATCCATAAGTTTTTCTTTTCATGTGATGATTTCCACACATACCTGTTGCTACAATAAAAACATTATTTTCTATGGCTCTTGATCGGTTCAGAATCTCCCAGTGATCTTTTCCAGTTGGTCTAGTGAAGGCAGCTGGAACTAAAATAATTGAACAATCTCTTTTAGCAAGTTGCCTGTATAAATTAGGAAATCTAAGATCATAACAAATTGTCATTCCTAATTTAATATTTTTAATATTTGCATAAATGATTTTCTTGCCTGCTTTGAATAGTGATGACTCCTGATGTTTTTCTTTGTTATTAATTTTGACATCAAACATATGAATTTTATCATATGTTTTTTTTATCACTCCATTATTATTAATAAAAAAAGATCTATTAACGAGCTTTCTATTATTATTTACTTTTAAAAGTAAGGAGCCTAGATTTATATTAACTCTATTTTTCTTCGCAAAATCTTTTGCCATCTTCAAAACTGGGCAGGTATTTTGATATGAAGCATTTAATATTAAAAAATTTTTATCATTGGTAATAATATTTGAGCATTCCGGTGTACAAATTAAATGAGGTTTAAATTTTAATGTTTTTTTAAAATTTTGTTCTAAAATTTTTGCATTTAAATTTGGTATATGACTAGCAGAAAATTGAATTTGAGATATTCTAAGTTTATCCATTATTTTTATTTATATTTAAACAAAAATATAACAGCACAAGTAAATACTACAAAGGTTAATAAATACATATTTAATGTTAATGAATATGTTTCAGCAAGAAAACCAATTCCAGCAGGCAAAATCATGGTGGAAGACAATCCAATTGTTATTAGATTAGTCACAGTCATTGGGATACTCTCATTTGATTGTTTGACCGCTTGTCGAATTATTATAGGAACTAAATTTGCAATAGCAAATCCATAAATACATAGAACTGCCAGTATAATGTAAAAATTATTGGTTAATAAAGACAAAAACATTATAACTGCGCCAATCATCACAAAGTAACAACCAACTACTTTTTCAGTAAATAAATTAATCAAAGAATTTGAAAATAAATTAGCAAAAATCCCCCCTATGCTAAAAAAGATCAATCCCATACTTGCTAAATATAGAGGAGTATTCAAATCTTTTGACAACCATAATGTCGACCAATCCATAATTATTCCACCTGATCCAAAAACAAAAAATAACAAAAATCCAAATAAAAGAACTTTCGTCTCTGGAAATTTAAATTTTTCACCTTCACCTTTAAAATCTAAATCTCGAGGTAATCCAAATGAATATACAAAATAAGAAATTAAGATTGATAAAAATGATAAGATCGTAAAGAATATGTAAGGTTCATAATTATTCCTCATTATTAAACCTGCTAATCCACCTCCGAGTAGAATTCCTAAGTTAAATCCCATAGCATAATAAGGGGTAATAATTTTTTTAAAATGTTTTTCAATAAGTTGACTATGTATACCTCCAATTGGTCCAGATGCACCCCATCCTATTCCGCCAGATATAAATGTTAATAAAAAATAAAAATATGATGAGGAAATAACAGTCAATAAGGCAGAAAAAGTAACAATAGGAAAAGCCAAAGTCATAACTAATTTAGTTCCATATTTTGGGACTAATATCCTTCCAGCAACTTGATTAGATATAATAAAAAAAATACCGAAAATTAATATTGCATAACTTAAATCGGACTCATCAATTGAAAGTCTCTGCATATTCCAAGGTGTTATTCCAAAATAGCAACCTACAACTATCATTGGATAGGTAGAGGTAATTACTGATGAAAGCGTTGCTCTCCTAAAAATTTTAGTTTCTTCTAACAAAGTAATGTTTACCAACGATGATGAAGATCGTTATAAAAGTATTTTGTGTAAACACTATTTATTTGATTCATTAAAGAAGAAATATCTTCAATTTCTGATGAAGATGTATTTAAATTTACATGCCCTTTATTTTTAGCTCCAGGTATTACAACAGTCACAGCATCATGCATTAAAATCCATTTCAAAGATAATTGAGATAAAGTCATTCCATCTGGTAGAATATTTTTTAAATCATCAACAGCTTGTAGAGCTTTAGTAAAATTAACACCGGAAAAAGTTTCACCTACATCAAACGCATCACCATTAATGTTATAATTTCGGTGATCATCTGGTGCAAAAGAAGAATCTTTATTAAACTTCCCAGTTAGCAATCCGCTTGCAAGAGGAACTCTTACAATAATGGCAATTTCTTTTTCTTTTGCTATTTTGAATAATTCTTCAGCAGGTTTTTGCCTAAAAATATTGAATATAACTTGAATAGATTTTGTATTGGGTCGCTTTATACATTCTAATGCTTCATCAACAGTTTGAACACTAAAACCATAATTTTGTATTTTTCCTTTACTGACTAAATAATCTAACATTTCAAAAGTGTTATCAGATGAATATACTTCTGTTGGAGGGCAATGCATTTGTAAAAGATCAATTGTTTCAACATTAAGATTTGATAAAGATTGATCTACATAAGATTCCATTAAAGCTTTATCATAATACCCCTCGGCAACATGAGGATTGATTTGTCTTCCAGCTTTTGTTGCTACATAAATTCTTTCAGATACTGATTTAATGAATTCACCTACAAATTTTTCGCTTCTACCCATGCCATAGACATCAGCAGTATCAAAGAAGTTTACACCATTTTCAAATGATGATTTTAATACTTCTTTAGCCTTATCTTCACTTACATTTCCCCAATCAGCTCCAATTTGCCAGCAACCAAGACCAATTTCACTAACTTCCCAATCTAATTTTCCAAATTTCCTTTTTTTCATTAGCTTACACTAATCTGATCTGTGCACATTGTTCCATCTTCTGCAACGATACCGGCGCCTCCAAAATCAAGAGGATTTTTTTTATCCTCTACTTCAATTATTAATTTGTCATCCAAGTAACCCTTAATATGACCATTATTAACTTGAAGAGTAAGATTATAATCAGTGAAAAATTCAAAATCAAAATCAATTTCTTTTAATATCTCTAAATCATAATACATTTTTGCTATTCTTAATTTATTTTGTGCAGTAACCTCAAGTGCGTAATATCTTTTTAGTCCTTGAACTCTTGCTATTAACCCTCCTGATTTAACTAAATGAAAATTAAGTTTTGAAGAAACAGAATAGTTCTTCCACTTATCATTGCCTGTAAAAACAACACCCCTTCCAATATTTTGAGTTATTCTAAATGGCTCTTTCCATCTTGACTCCCATTTATCTATTGCTTGAACAAAATTATTTCTCCACATATGTCCATAGAAAGGAGTTTCAAAAGCAACTCCTCTTTTTGGATCTGCAATATGATCTGGTTTTTTAAAAGTCATTTTTGGTTCACCTATGATATCTAAGTAATTAACCAGCAGTTTACCAGATGCTTTCTCTGAAGAAGAGATAGCTATTCCAATTTGTGCAATAGGGTTAGAGTGTGTATCTGGAACATTCCACTCAATATTTTTAATTTCATTATTTTGAAAAAAGAAATCCTCTGAATTTATTTTAATAAGTTTATCTTTTTCCCCCCAATATTTAACAAACAAATTCACTGTAATATCTTTAGTAGAATTTGAAATTAATTGAGTTTTAATTTTTTGTCCTGAATATACAATTGGACAAGAAATAAAGTCATAATGAAAAAAATTCTCCCTTGCTATACCTTCAAGTTTCGTTAAGTCCTCAGGGAAAAAAGTATCCACATAGCATTCGCTTAAAAGACCAGTAGATAAGTCATCAAATTTAATTTCAAGTGCGCGATCACCAATATCTGACTTGTATTCTGTGTTAGAAATAAATGTAGATGGATTGTTGTCATCTAAATTATTAACTTTCCATGACTGAGTCGACTCTGGAAGATTAAAATGATACCTAGCTCCATCCTTTACTATTGTATCCCCTAAACCTTCTAAATTTCTTGCGGTATTAATTATTTTATAAGACTCTGTTAGAGCATCAGTTATTGTTTCTCCACCTACTGCAGTTGGACAATAAATAGTATCATTAATAGGTGATAAATAATCAGGACCTGTTTTTAGACCAGCTAGTCCGTTTTTTATGCCAAGAATACATCCCACATTTCCTGAGTTACAGTCAGTATCCCAACCAGCAGTATTAACAATCATTAAAGTTTTTTGAAAATCGTCATCCCCAAATAATAATGACATAATAATAAGTGCATGATTAGGAACCATGTGACAATTACCCAGATATTTGTCGTACCCATATTTACCGGCTATTTTTTCTCTAGCCTGTTCCCAATCAATATTTCCGCCACTCCAATCCTGAATATCAGAAATTAATTTAAATATTGTTGAGTCTTGTGGAATAAACCTTTTTGATTCATCAATTATTTTACCTATGTCTTTTTCAATAAAAGCTAAAGACTCCATAGCAGCAATCATTTGAGCTCCGTACACTGCCTCACCATCGTGACTGACACTTCCAGCCTCTTTTGCTAGTCTGACAGCCTGCTCTGGATTACCAGGTGATACTAAAGCCCATCCATCAATAAATATTTGCGCACCAATTTGTTCTGCCACTGTTTTACCATTCATAGCAATTGATCCACTTTCAGGCGCATGAATACCTTGCTTTAAATTTTGATACGCTGTGTCTTCAGTTGAATTTCCTTTACCACCCCACCAGAGTATAGTTCTGTCTTCTATGAGATTATTCAACCAAGTTTGACCAATCTGTTTTGCTGTAATATTCTTATCATAATTAAAGTCTCGAAGAGCTCTTAAAAAAGTAAAAGTGCCTGTTATATCATCATCCGTAACACAAATAGGCTTCTTAAGTTTGTCATTAACATAGTAATTTATTGGACCTAATTCTTCCATTATTCTCTCATAAGTCCAACCTTCAAAAGGTCTACCTAAATAAACTCCAATTATTTTTCCTAAAACACCAGCATATACTTTTTCTTCATATTGTTTATCTAATTTCATTATAACCTACCCTTTCGAAGCCCCGCTTGTTAATCCAGCAATAAATCTTCTTTGAAAAAACATAAATAAGATGACAATTGGTGCCATCATCATCACTGCGGAAGCATTTACGAGTCCCCAATTATTTTCAAATCTACTTTGAAAAGCAAATAGAATTGTTGCTATTGGTTTTTTTGCATCATCATGAACAAAAGTTAACGCAAATAAAAATTCATTCCATACATTTAATCCAACAATTAAACCTGTTGTTAAAAAAACTGGCCATGAAATGGGTAGAGCAATTCTGTAAAAAAGCTGTAACGTGTTAGCACCATCAATTTTTGCTGCATCAAATAACTCATCAGGTAATTGAATCATATAAGAGCGAATTAAAAAAGTTGCAAAAGGTGCATTTAAACCAGCATAGATAATGATTAATCCAAGATGGGTATTCATTAAGTTCAACTCTTTCCACATTAAAAAGAGTGGTAAAATAAACATTTGTGCGGGTATAGAAACTCCGACTAATAAATAAACTAAGAAGACATTTGATCCACGAGGATAGAGTTTTGCTAAACTAAAACCTGCTAATCCTGAAACTGTTAAATTTAAAATTAATGTTCCAATAACTAATTTTGAAGAATTTAAAAAAATTTGAGCATACTCACCTATAAACCAAGCATCAACAAAATTTGCAAATCTAATAGTAATTGGAAAACCTAGAGGATTTATTCCAAATTCTTCTTGTGGTTTTATAGAATTAAAGAAGAGAAGTAATATTGGTAAAATACACGTTAATGCCAAAATTGTTAAAATGGTGTAGTTGGAAATTAATTCTGATTTTCTGTATTTTGCAACAATCATATTTCCCACCCAAGCTTTCTAAGCACTCCAAAAATACTCACAATAAAAATTGTGTAGATGAACATCAGTGTTCCTATAGCTGATGAGTAACCAACATTAAACCGATCAAAAGCCTGAGAATATAAATTAGTTGCCAAAACTTCTGAAGAGTATGCAGGTCCTCCCTGTGTTAATATCCAAACATAATCAAAAGTCGGAATAGACCAAATGATTATTATCATTATAGAAAATATAAATATTGGCCTTATTAAAGGTAAGGTTACAAATCTAAACTTTTGAAACTTTGTTGCTCCTTCAATATCTGCAGCTTCGTATAAACTATTATCAACTTGGTACATTCCTGTGATGTATATAACTACAAGAAATCCCCAAAAATGCCAACCATCTACAAACGCAACTGCATAAAGTGAAGTTTCTTTAACTGTAAAAGGAGAAACGGCTGGAATAAAATCTATTCCTTTACTATTTAACCATGCTGGCAATCCGTAAAGAGGATGGAAAATAAATTTCCAAATTTGACAACTAATAATACTCGCTAACATGTAGGGAAAGAAAAAACATAAACGAAAGAGCATTTGCCCTTTTGTAATTCCAGTAAGTAAATATGCACAAGTTAATGCCAATGCAATTGGAACAGTTAAAAATAGAAAAGTCCAAATTATATTATGCCAAACAGCTTTTTTAAAATAACGATCATCAAATAATTCGTAAAAATTCTCAAGTCCTACATAGTTAATTTTTCCAAAACCATTCCAATCAGTCAAGCACAAAGCAAGACTAAGTAATGATGGCAATGCTACCACCATAAAGTGAATAGCTAAAACAGGTATAATAAAATACCAAGCTATAGAATTTTTACTAAAAAATACGCTCATCTAATTAAATATTTACAGCGAGGCAAAGCCTCGCTGCCATTAAATTTATTTATCTTGCACCTACAGGAAGAAGCTGTCCTTTTTTACGAGCTTTATCCCACATTTTTTGGTGATCATACATATAGTCTTCGACAGAAATGTCTCCAGCCCAAACAACTTCCATATCTTTCCAAATATGTACTCCTGGGTCAGCTGGCCAAAAAGTCCAAGTAGTATATCCGTAATTTCCTTTGCCTGTAGCTTCAGCAAAATCAACAAGGTATCTTTTTACTTGAGGACTGACACTATCTCTTATGTCATCTTCAGCAAAGTAAAGTGGCACAACGAATTCTCCAAATTGAAAATCAGCTGCCATATCTAGAACTATTTCTTTATTTGAAAAGACAAAGTTCAGAACTTCAGCTGCAGCATCTGGATTTTCTGAAGAGCCATTAATTGACATAGTTGTACCTAAGGCTAACAAATATGAAGGATCATCACCACCATCTCTTAATACAGGGAAAGGAGCCCAATCCCATTCATCAGAAATATCTGCAAATCCTGCAGTCGTAGCGCCAAATGTCCAAGTACCAATTGTCATCATAGCAGCCCCTCTGCTAGCAAACATAGCATGAAAATCATCCCAACCTAAAGCGTAATAATTTTCTAGACTTCCAGACCAATACCCATCATCAACCATATGCTTTCTAAGAAGTTCTATAGCGCCAGTAAATTCTGGGTCAGTCCATTCTTTTTCACCTATAAGAGCTTTATAAACGTTATCTGGACCTGCATAGCTATTAAGATACATTCCTGCTAGGTGTTCGTGAGTTGGCTGCCAACCAGTAGAACCATAAGCAAATACATTCATACCAGCAGCTTTAATTTTTGCAGCTGTATCCTCATATTCACTTAAAGTTGTTGGAACACTCCAACCATTTTCTTCAAACAATGTCTTATTGTACAACATAATCATTGTTTCAAATGTTTTTGGAGCTGAATAAAACTCTCCATCAAAAACACCCGCTTGATAAGACCAAGGTAAAAGTTTATCTTCCCATCCAAATTGACTTGAATATCCTTCCATGGATTGAAGAAGTCCTGCTTCTTGATATTCTTTTACATATGATGGTCCTGGTGTTTCAACTATGTCTGGACCCTCACCAGAAAGCATAGCTGTTCTAAGTATGTCATTCAGACCTTCTTTGAACTCCATCACAAGTTCAATTTCATTTTGTGAAGCATTAAATGCATCAACGAGTTTAGCCTGAAAAACAGGATCTCTATCTGCATTTGTTTCTGCCCACCAAGTCACAGTAGTCTTCGCAAATGTGCTATAAGAAAACAGTGAAAATATAGAAGAAATAAATACAATGAATAATTTTTTAGTCATTTTACCTCCCAATAAAATAATTATATTTTTATCCAACAACTTATTAATATTATTTCAAGCATGTTAATTAACTTATTATAATAAGTTATTGATAATTATTCTCAACTTTTATAGGCCTAATAGTGTACTCCTGATCAATCAGAACTAAATTATTAGCATTATCATACATAAACCAAGTATTAGAGATTGCTGGGTATCCTTTTTGAGTTTTAAATAAAATTGAGTCATTTTTATCTAAAGTAATTGCCGAAACTTCCTGTTCACTTTTAATTATTCTTATTCCGAATTTATTAATAAGTACATCTAGTAAATTTTTATCTTTAAAAATATTTTTAGGTGTATTTTTACCAATTATCTCAATCGGAATGTATGCTCTACTTATTAAGTAGACTTCATTATTTTTAAGCCTTCTTAATCTCTTAATGTAATAAAGTGTTGATGAGTTTTTAAATTTTTTTTTAAAATTGTTTTTTACTAATTTCACATTTAAAAGTTTATAATCAGCATTTAATGTGATTGAAAAATCTTTAATTTCAGAATTTACTGTATTTTTTAAAAGTTTATCAAGTATAAGTGTTGCCTTTCCTCTACTTCTAAAAATTCTACCTTCGTTTTCTAAAATATTTAGAACATTTCTAATTGTAATTCTGCTGACACCAAAAAAATTAATTAATTCATTTTCTGATTTCATTTTTGACCCAACAGGCCATTCATTTGTTAGAATTAATTTTGTTATTCGATCATAAATTTTTTTATATTTAGGAATGTTCATATAGCTAGTAACTTATTATAATAAGCTAAACTAAATTAAAATATATGAAATTATAATTTTTTCCTGTAATTGATCTTTTAGATGAATAATCTTCTAAATATCTGGAGCAAAAATAAAGCTGTCATTAACGCATGGCTTTCAATACCGAACTCTTTTACTGCAGAGGCTTTTGGAAAAATGGGTTGGGATTCTGTTACAATAGATATGCAACACGGACAAAATGATTATTCTACTGCTATTCCTATGGTTCAAGCTATTGCTAATAGTAATGCTGTACCAATGGTAAGAGTGCCTTGGAGTGAACCTGGAATAATAATGAAAATGTTAGATCTGGGTGTTCTAGGTATTATTGCGCCAATGATCAATACAAAAGAGGATTGTGAAAAGTTTGTATCCTATTGTTATTATCCGCCAATTGGTCAGAGAAGTTTCGGTCCAATGCGTGCTCAGGTTACTTATGGCTCCGACTACTATCTACATGCAAATAAAAATATCGTAAGTTTAGCAATGATAGAAACGAAAGAAGCAGTGGAGAACCTAGATGCCATTCTTTCAGTTCCAAACTTAACTGGTATCTATATTGGTCCTGCAGATATGAGTTCTTCTTATGGCTTACCACCTAAATTTGATGTTCGTGAAGATCCAGTATTTTCGAATATTAAAATGATTGCAAAAAAAGCAAAAGAAAAAGGGAAGATTGCTGGTATTCATAATGGATCAGTTAAGTATATGAAAGAAATGATGGAGTACGGTTTTCAATTTACCACCTTACTTTCTGATTTTAGAATGATGACATCACATGCTGAAAGTTTATTAAAAGAATTGAAAGATGTAGATATTAAATCTGATAAAACTAGTGCTTATTAATACTCTCTTAATTACTAACTAAATCCTCTTCCATTTTAATTAATTCATACCATCTATTTTCTTTTGTATTGAGATCACTATTAAGAATTTCCATTTTGGAAGTTATTTCTTGATAGCGTTCAAAATTTTCTAAATATAAGTTTGTATCCTTCAATTCATTTTTAATATCTTCTAATTCTTGTTGAATATTTTTTATTTGGGTTGGAAGTTGTTCTAATTCATATTGAAACTTATATGATAGTTTAGCTTTAGAACTTTTTACTTTGTTGTTTTCTGAATGTAATTTTTTAGTTTCTTTATTTTTAGTAACTTGTTGATTTTCAGATTTCAAAAAATCACTGTATCCACCAAAAAACAATGATACATTTCCATCCTTTTTAAAATGTAGAATTTTATTTACCGTTTGATCTAAAAAATCTCGATCATGAGATACTATCAGTAATGTTCCATTATAATTTGATAGCATTTCAGTTAAAAGATCTAGCGTTTCTAAATCTAGATCATTTGTTGGCTCATCTAAAATAAGTCCAGTCTTCGGATTAGCTAAAACTTTTGCCAAAAGTAATCTATTTTGCTCTCCTCCTGATAATGTTTGTATCGTATGATTGACATTTTTAGGATCAAACTGAAAATCTTTTACGTAACTGCAAACATGCCTATCTCTTCCTTGAACTTTTAAATAGTCACCTCCGGAGGGTACTAAAATATCTTTAATAGATTTTCTTCCATTAAGATCATTACGCATCTGATCAAAATAAGAAAATTCTAAATTTTTTTTCAACTTAATTTTACCTTTAGTAATTTTTATTTCATTAAGAATTGTACGAAGAAAAGTTGATTTACCACTCCCATTATTACCTAAAAGACCAATACGATCATTTTTTGAAATTTTTATAGATAAATTTTTAAAAACAAATTCACTTTGATTTGGATATTTCACAAAAACGTCTTGAAGTTCAGCAATAAATTTAGATTGATCAGTAGATTTTTTAGAAACTTGAGGTCTTAAAGATTTAATTGCACTCCTATAAGATGCTTCATCCTTTTCTAATTGCGCTTTTAATTCTTTTGCTCTTTTTAATCTTTTTTCATTTCGCTTAACTCGCGCCTTTACTCCTTTATTTGCCCACTCAAGTTCAATATTAACAAATTGCTTTCTATTTCTTAATTCTCTATATTCTTGATCTAGTAACTCCTCTGACCATTTATCAAAATCCTTAAATCCTCTTGGGCTTACCCTTAATTTTCCTCTATCTATCCAAAAAACTTTATTCGTAAAGTTACTAAGAAAAGTTCTATCATGACTTACACATATAATTGTCTTATTTAAATTGCGTAAATAACTTTCTAGCCATTCGATGCATTGCAAATCTAGATGATTGGTTGGCTCATCTAATAACAAAACATCGGAGTCTTTTAATAAAGATCGAATTAAATAAACTTTTCTTTTTTGACCTCCTGAAAGATCTTCAACATTAGCAATTTTATCTAAATTGAGTTTATTGCAAAATATATCAACAAAATGCTTATTTTGTTCATTAAGTAAGTCTGCAAAATTCTCTTCTATGGTTTTGTTATTTAATTTTTCAAATTTTTGATTGAAATATCCAACTTTGAGACCAGGGTAATTCCATAATTCCCCTGCATCTAAATCTTGATCACCATAAATAGTCTTCATTAAGGTAGTTTTGCCAACACCATTTTTGCCAACAAGCGCAATCATATCGCCCTTGTGTAAATTTAAGTTTAGATCTTGGAAAATAACTTTTTTGCCAAATTTGATTTCTACATCTCTTAGAGAAAATAATAAATCACTAGCCACTAATTTAAGTCTTATATAATTTTGTAATAAACAACAATAAAATCAAGGATCATAAATATTATAAATAGTATTGCCACTCTAGTTAATGACCATTGACCTTTTGGAAAAATAAAATTTAGAAACTTCATATTAATTTACTTACCTTGTAACCTAATCCATTTAATACAATCTTCAAGTCTATCATCTCCCCAAAATACTTCCTTACCTTGATATATAAAGGAAGGACTCCCAAAAACTCCTTTTTTGTAGGCATATTCAGTATTGCTTAGATATTTATCCTTTATTTCCTTCTCATTAGCTTTCTTTATAGTTTCTTCTGGATCTAAGTTTAGCTCTTTAAATATTTCGTTTAAGTTTGGCTGTGTAGCTGGTTCTTTTCCTTGCTGAAACCATCTTTGATATGTTTTATAAACATAATCAACTCCCCACCCTTCATTCATTCCAAGAATTGCAATTTGATTTGCTAAATCAAATTCTTTTAATGGATATGGTGCTGGTACCTTAGCTTCAAAACCGTAAAATTTTGCTCGTCTTTCAATATCTCTCCACATGTAATCTGATTTTATTTTTTTGGCTGGTGGCGTGAATGGAATGTTATCCATATCCATCATAATTTTTCTTACACTAAAGGGATGCCAATTAAATTTGATGTTTTCTTTTTCTGCAACCTTATGCAACCTATTGACTGTTAAATACGTGTAAGTACTTCCTATTGAAAACCAAAAATTTACTTCTTCCATAAAATTACTTTATAAATTTTATATTTTTATTCAACAATTATTTCATCTGGTGTTGTATCAGTATCAATACTTGGGTTCCAAGTAATACCACTTTTACCTGATCCAAATTTTGCACCTTTGTTTGTAAATGGAAGTTTATATAATTCAGATTCAAAATATTTTTGCATTTTGGGAAGTTGCTTAAAGTTATTAAAAAAATCTGAAATCAGAGGATATTTAAGCAAAGCAAAAACATTATTTTTATCTGCATTTTCAACAAAATTATAATAAAGTAAAAACTCACAATAAAGATCTAAAGTATCAAAAAAGTTAAAGTCTGGAGAAGAAATTTTATTACCTACTAAAAATAATTTTGTTTTACTTTTCTCTTTTGAAGAAAGCCAATGTTCAAATTTTTGAAGTTTACCAGAATTAGAATTTTCAAATGCGGTGTTGTAAACTTCTTTAGCGGCTAGTAATTCTTCTTCTTTAGAATTAAAATGGGTATAAGCAAATCTTGTTACAATTGATCTTAGATCTACAGTTTCTTGAAGTAACTGCTCACACTCCAGCTCTTCCTCTTGCGTCTCACCAAACATACCAAATTCTTTGCCCAAAAAAGTAAGACAAGTATTGGAATGAGATATTATGAATTCTTTATCATCCTTAAAAAATTTTAAGTATGGTAAATTAATTAAACTATTTTTTTTCTTTAATTCAATTTTATCATTATCATGCCATGAACTTCCCTCATATATAATCTCATTATTCTCCTCTTTAGGAAGTACTTTATAAATTTTTGCTATTAAAGGAACGCCTGCATAAATAATCATTTGTCTTGATGCAGAGCCAAGCCCTTTTGTACTCCAATATCCTAGTGTGATTTTTTTTATGTTCATATAGAAAGTTATTTAAAGTAATTAATAATTTATAATCATTCTAATTTAATTTTTAAAAAAATATATTTAATTCTTATCAAATAATTAAGCAGGGCCTAATTTTTGATCTAAAAAATACTATTAAAATATAAACTTTTATTTTTGTTTAACAATTTCATAATATTCATCAAATTTACTGTAATTAATAAAGGGAGGTAAAATGATAGTAGGAAATTGGACATACAGTATTTCAAATGCGCATGCTATTAATGGTTTTAAAACCGCGGCAAAATACTTTAAAAAATATGGAGCTATTGGGGCATCACTTGCAAATCATCTGGGTAGGGATAATGGTTTTTATACTACAACTATAGGGTATGAAAATTATGCTCATTTTGGAGAAATTGATGATCAAATATCAAATGATGAAAATTGGGCCAAAGATATGGAGCCATATTTTTCTGACACTAAATGGGAAGCAAATAATTTTTATGAACCATTGATACATAACATGCCCTCAGATGCAGGAATTAAACCTGTATTTGCACAATGGATGTTTTATCATAAAGATATAAACTTAATTAAAGAAAAAGGTGATATATTTATTAAGGCTTGGATGGATAGTGGAGCAACAGGAGGGTCTGTAGGAAGAATGAATGGAAAAGATAATAACTCCTTCGGATTTGGTGTTCGTTTCAATACTATGAAGGAATATGGATTAGCGCAAGACAAACTCAATGGAGATGATTTTTGGTCTAATCATAAAAACTTTCTTGATGAGGTGGAGCCAAGGGGTATGAGTCTTGTTAGGATACTAGAAACAACTTGGGAATAATTAAGCTCAAATAAAACGATATAATTTAAAAAGATAATTAGCCGACATTCATCCGCTAATTACAAATCTTTTCATTAATTTAATTTCTGATATTACTAACATTGAGCTGATATAGTATAATGGTTATTACAGGCCGTTGGTAACGGTCAGATCCAAGTTCGATTCTCGGTATCAGCACCAGTGTTTTAGCACTCTTATAAGAGTGCTAAATTTATTTATTTTATAAAGTAAAATAACGTATTAAAATCACTACCATTGGTATTAATGGTCTTATAGCATGTTTTATTGGCCAATCATTACCATCAAAACTTTCTAATATTTTCAAAGTTGTAGCAAGATTATAACAAAAAGCTAAAACAGTAAAAATAAACAAAACCCCCAAAACTTCATTTGCTGAAGTAAAGCTACCAATTTGGAATAATGTTGCAATCAACATCAATACCATACCAGTCATCATAAACCCTAGAGGTCTACCCATATACATTGCATCCTTGGATGGAAAACCAATATTACTTTGTACAAAATTTTTGTTGAACGCTAAATTTAAACCAAAAAAACCGCCAAATAAAATTAGAAAAACATGACATATAAAAGGTATCATGCCTCCAGCTGATTCAATCATAAAATCTCCCTTATTTAAGGATATTATAAACTATAAATTTTAGATTCTCTGTGATTTTTCTATTTTAAATTTTGATTTTTAATATTTTCATAGATACTTGTCTCTATTTCTGAAAATGTTTTTAAAGATGCTACATTCATGTAAGGTAACATTTGCATAAATATTGCACACCCAATTTGATTTTCAAAATCAATCCAGAAAAAACTATTAAAGATACCCGACCATGAAATACTTCCCTTTGGTCTACCTTCAAGGGTATTATCCTTATTAATCATAAAACCATAACCAAATTTATTTTCGATACTATCGTCATGATCTAATGAT
Source organism: uncultured Alphaproteobacteria bacterium (assembly GCA_902538155.1). Classification (GTDB taxonomy): domain Bacteria; phylum Pseudomonadota; class Alphaproteobacteria; order HIMB59; genus CACPNW01. The sequence goes on along the minus strand of CACBDX010000016.1, from coordinate 514 downwards.
GCTGACAATTCTTGATCAACAGATGCAATAGTTCCAACTTTGAGCTTACCTATTTGATTGGACTTCATCAGATTTATTGAATTTTCAGAAATAATACTGTTATCATTACTTAAAAATAAACGCATAAATTTTGCATAATCTTGTGTAGTTGAGGTTAACCCCCCTCCACCCGAGTGAAAAGATCTGCCTACTCTTTCATCTTGATATTTAGCAATTCTTTTATTGATGATGATTTTATTATCAATATAGTCATAGATATAAGCTAAATTATTAAATTTGTTTTCATCTAAGCTAAATGTAGTGTTTTTCATACCAAGTTGATCAAATAAATTTTCTTTCATGTACTCATCTAATTTTTTATTAGTTAATTTTTCAATTATGTAACCAAGTAGATCCGTACTGATACCATAATTCCATCTGGTGCCAGGTTCAAATAAAATAGGAGCATCTAGAAAATCTTCACCATCATTTTGTATATCTTGTAATATCTTTTGGTCGACTAGAAATTTAATTT
>CACBDX010000015.1 GCA_902538155.1 uncultured Alphaproteobacteria bacterium | reverse complement strand
GAAGAAAATTGCTTCCCAATGATTCAAAGTGGTTCTGCTCATAATGAAATGATGTTAAGTAAAGATCAAAAACAAGATAAAAAATCAGCCGAAAAAGGAAAAATTTTAGTTTAATGAATAAATCCGTTTATGCTACTCCTGATCAAGTATCAGAGACTAAAAGACATATATTAACTGTATTAGTTGATAATGAGCCAGGTGTTTTAGCAAGAGTAATAGGAATGTTTTCTGGTAGAGGATATAATATTGATAGTTTGAATGTAGCTGAAGTTAGTAATGATGAAAATATTTCAAGAATCACAATTGTAACTCATGGCACTTCAGAGGTTGTTAGCCAAATTGAAAAACAGTTACTTAGAATCGTTCCTGTTCATAGTGTAACAAATTTAGATCAAGAGGGTAGTTCAGTAGAAGCTGAAGTTGCTTTAGTTTATATCTATATTTCTGATACAAACAAAAAGAAAGTTTATCAGCTTTGTGATCTTTACAGAGCTAGAAAAATTGAAAATGAAAATAATACCACAATTTTTGAAATTGCTGGTGCGTCAGAAAGAGTAAATAGATTTATAAAAGAAATTAACGAAATTACAAAAGTCGAAATTGTTAGAAGTGGTCCCGTTGCAATATCATCAATTCAAAAAAATGAGGAGGAATAATGAGAGTATATTACGATAGAGATGCAGACTTAAATTTAATAAAAGATAAAAAAATATCAATTGTAGGATATGGAAGTCAAGGCCATGCTCATGCAATGAACTTAAGAGACTCTGGAATAGAAAATCTTTCAATTGCTTTAAGAGAAGGTTCAAATTCAAGAAGTAAAGCAGAACAAGCTAATTTTAAAGTAATGACACCTGCAGAGGCTGCAAGTTGGGCTGATGTTATTATGATGTTAACTCCTGATGAACTTCAATCTGAAATTTACAAAAATGACATAGCTGAAAATATTAAAGAAGGTACAACAATCGCGTTTGCTCATGGATTAAATATCCACTTTGACTTAATTAAACCTAAAGAAGGTATAGATGTTATTATGGTTGCACCTAAAGGTCCTGGTCATACAGTAAGAGCTGAATACGTAAGAGGTGCAGGTGTACCTTGTTTAGTAGCCGTCGATAAAAATCCCTCAGGTAATGCTTTAGAAATAGGAATTGCTTATGCATCAGCTATTGGAGGAGGACGTGCTGGAATTATAGAAACTACATTTAAAGAAGAATGTGAAACAGATCTTTTTGGAGAACAATCTGTTTTGTGTGGAGGTTTAACACACTTAATCTTAGCAGGTTACGAAACTCTTGTTGAAGCAGGATATGCTCCTGAAATGGCATATTTTGAATGTCTTCATGAAGTTAAACTTATCGTTGATCTTTTATATGAAGGTGGAATGGCAAATATGAGATATTCAATTTCAAATACAGCTGAGTATGGAGATTATTCAAGAGGCCCAAGACTTATTACTGATGAAACAAAAAAAGAAATGAAAAAAATTCTATCTGAAATTCAATCTGGTCAATTTGCTAAAGAGTGGATGCAGGAACATCAGAGCGGTCAAACAAAATTCAAAGTAATGAGAAAAGAACAAGCTGAACATCCAATAGAGGCAGTTGGTGAAAAGTTGAGAACTTTAATGCCTTGGATTGCTGAAGGAAAAATGGTCGATAAATCAAAAAACTAGATGAAAGTTTAATAAAATTTTGATTAGTGTATAATTAAAAAATGACTGAAAAAATTTACATTTTTGATACAACTCTTAGAGATGGAGAACAATCTCCAGGTGCATCAATGAATTTAGATGAAAAACTTCAAATTGCTGAAGTTCTTGACTCAATGAGAGTTGATATTATTGAAGCAGGTTTTCCAATTGCTTCTAATGGAGATTTTGAAGCAGTTTCTGAAGTTTGTAAGCATGTAAAAAATTCAACCATAGCTGGTTTAGCAAGAGCAAGCTTTAAAGATATCGATCGTGCTTGGGAAGCAGTACAACATGCTAAATCTCCAAGAATTCATACTTTTATTGCTACAAGTCCTCTTCATATGAAATATAAATTAAAGAAAACGGAAGAAGAAGTTTTAGAAGCTATTCAAAAAACTGTTTCTCATGCGAGAAATCTTTGTGATAACATTGAGTGGAGTTGTGAGGATGGCGGAAGATCGGAGCTTGAGTTTTTATATAGATGCATTGAACTTGCAATCAATTCTGGTGCTTCAACTATTAATATCCCTGATACGGTTGGTTATACATTGCCAGAAGAATTTGGTAAAATTTTTAGAAATGTTAAAAAAAATGTTCCAAATATTGATAAAGCAATTCTTTCAACTCACACTCATAATGATTTAGGATTAGCTACTGCAAATAATGTTGCGGCTATTAAAGAAGGTGCTAGGCAAGTAGAGTGCACTATTAACGGTATGGGGGAAAGAGCTGGAAATTCATCATTAGAAGAAATTGTTATGACTTTAAAAGTTAAAAAAGATCTTATGCCATATCATACCGATATTAAAACTGAGTCTATTATGAAAGCTTCTAGATTAGTATCATCAATCACAGGCTTTCCAGTTCAGCCAAATAAAGCAATAGTAGGTGCTAATGCTTTTGCACATGAAGCTGGTATTCATCAAGATGGCATGCTTAAACATGCGGGTACGTATGAAATTATGACACCTGAATCAATTGGACTTAACAAATCTTCATTAGTTCTTGGAAAACATTCGGGCAAACATGCTTTTTCGGAAAAATTAAAAGAACTTGGTTACGAAGTAGGTGATAATGCATTAATGGAATTATTTGGAAGATTTAAAGATTTAGCTGATAAGAAAAAAGAAATATTTGAAGAAGACTTAATAGCCTTAGCAGAAGACAGAACATCGTCATATGATGAACACATTAAATTTGTATCACTTGAAGTAAATGCTGGTTCTGTTGAAAAAGCTGAAGCTAAATTAAAGATAGAAATAAATAACAAAGTGGAAAATATAAAAATTAATGGTAATGGACCTGTCGATGCTACATTTAATGCTATAAAAAAACTTACTAATACTGAATTCAAACTTAAGCTTTATCAAGTAAATGCAATTACTGCTGGAACTGATGCACAAGGAGAAGTAACTGTTAGGTTGGAAGACGACGATCTTTCATCTCAAGCAAAAGGAAGTGATCCTGATATAATTGTTGCTTCAGCAAAAGCTTACATAAACGCGCTAAACAGATTGATCTTTAAAAAAACTAAATCTATTAAAGAAAATACAGCAAGTTTAAAAATAGAAGGGGTTTAATAAATGGTAATTGATCGTTTTTTTAGTTTATTTTCAAAAGATATGGCTATTGATTTGGGCACTGCAAACACCCTAGTATACGTAAAGGGTGAAGGTGTTATTCTTAATGAGCCTTCAGTTGTTGCAACAATTGAAAATGATGGAAATACACAAGTTTTGGCTGTTGGTAATGAAGCTAAACAAATGCTTGGAAGAACACCAGGAAAAATAAAAGCCATAAGACCTATGAAAGATGGTGTTATCGCTGATTTTGACGTTGCAGAACAAATGATAAAAAGTTTTATAAAAAAAGTTCACAAAGGAAGATCCCTATCAAATCCTCAAATTGTAATTTGTGTACCTTCTGGTGCAACGAACGTTGAAAGAAGAGCTATTAGAGAGTCAGCTGATGCTGCAGGTGCTAGAAGAGTTTATTTGATTGAAGAACCAGTTGCTGCAGCAATAGGTGCAGGTCTTCCAGTTGCAGAACCAACAGGTTCTATGGTTGTCGATATAGGTGGAGGTACAACAGAAGTGGCTGTTTTATCTCTTGGAGGTGTTGTTAACTCTACTTCAGTTAAAGCTGCTGGAGATCGATTTGATGAAGCTATAATGGAATATATGAGAACAACTCATAAATTAGCAATTGGAGAAACTACAGCAGAAAGAATGAAAAAAGATATTGGTTCTGCTAGTCCACCAGATGATGGAGATGGTAGAAGTATGAGTGTAAAGGGGAGAGATTTAATAACAGGACTTCCAAAAGAAATTTCTATTTCTCAAAGACAAATTGCTGAAGCTCTTGCTGAACCTGTTGCTCAAATAATTGATACAATCAAAAGAGCTTTAGAACAAACACCAGCAGAATTATCAGCTGATATTGTTGAAAGAGGAATAATGTTAACTGGAGGTGGATCTCTTTTACATAATCTGGATAGGGTTTTAAGAAGATCAACAAGTCTACCAATATCAATTGCAGAGGATCCTCTCTTATGTGTTGTAATGGGAACAGGGCAGGCACTTGAGGAAAAATCGAAACTAAGTGATGTGTTTGCCTCTGATTAAAAATTAAAATGGCTCCAAAATTCCAAATTAAAGTTTTTCAATTATCTAGATTTGTAAAAAACTTTACAATTATTTCTGTCGTAACACTTTCGTTTCTTTTAGTGTTTTTTTCTAAAACTGACTACTATCTTATAAGTGGAATTAAAAATTTATCTAGTTCTGTAATTATTCCTATTACAAGATTTATCTCAGCGCCAGCAAATGTTTTTTCAAATTTTATTGATGAATATAATCAATTTAGAAGTTTAAAATTTGAAAACAAAATTCTTCAAGAAGAAATAATTCGTTTAAAAAAATGGCAAACATTAGCAATTCAAAATTCAAGAGAGAATAAAGTTTTAAAAAAATTGTTAAATGCAACTGATAATAATTTAATTTTAGTTAAGACTGCATCTCTAATTAATAGAAATGATACAATTTATAGTAAATTAATAAATTTAAATGCAGGTTACGATGAAAACATTAAAATAAATATGTCAGCTATTAATGAGCGAGGATTAGTAGGTAAGGTAATTGATACAACTTCAAATAATTCAAGAGTAATTCTTTTGACCGATCCTAATTTATCTATTTCAGTGAAATCTATATCTGATGGAATTTTTTCCTTACTTTCTGGTAATGGAGATGGAAAATACCTAGTAAGTTCATTTGTTAAAGAAAATAAAATGCCTAGATTAGGAGATATTGTAGTTACAAGTGGTACGGCACAAATCTTTCCTGTAGATCTCTTAGTTGGAAAAGTAGCTAAAGTTGAAAAGAATAGATTTTTTGTTTTACCATTTGTAGATTTTAGAAATATTGATTATGTACAAATCGTTACTTCAAAATAATGGAGTTTTCCAAATTTTTTAATTCTACAATTAAATTAAATATCATTTTAATTATAAGTTTTTCAATTTCTGTAAACTCTTTTATTTTAGTGCCTAATATAAATAATTCATTCTATGTATTATTTCATTTAACTTTTATTTATATACTTTTTTACCATTATCATTATTATCTATATTTAGTTGCTCTGGTATACGGAATTTTATTCGATATATTGCTATTAAATAATATAGGAGCACATATTCTCACTTTTTTATCTCTCTTAATGTTATTTGTATTATTAAGAAAATATTTAATTAGATTATCTTCGTTTCAAATAATTTTTATTTATTTTATAACTTTAATTGTTTTGTTTTTTATTGAACAATTTTTAGCAAATCTAATACACAATTATAAATTTAATATAAGCTCAATTTACAATTTCTCTTTAATTGCTTTAATTATTTTTATTCCTTCTGTATTTTTGCTTACTAAGTTGGATAATTGAAATGTTTTATAAAGATGATAAAAAACAATACTCAGTTTTAAATAGAAGAACTTTTTTATTATATTTATTAAAAGTATCTTTTTTTGGTATTGTAGGCTGGAGATTGTATGATATTCAAATAAAAGATTCACAAAAATATAAGACTCTTTCAAAAAATAATCAAATAGACGTTGAAATTATTTACCCTATTAGGGGTAAGATTTATGATACTAATAACAAAGTTTTAGCATCCAATATAAAAGTATTTGATGTATACATAATTCCTGAAAATACAAACAATATTAATAAATCCCTAAATGAATTAAATCAAATTATAAAAATAAATTTTAGTGACAGAAGGAAAATAATAGAATTATCTAAAAAGGTTAAAAAATTTGAAAAAATAAAAGTTTTAGAAAATATTAATTGGTCACAACTTGAAAAAATAGAATCAAACAAACTTAATATTGAAGGTATATTTATTTCTCAAGATTATATGCGAACTTATCAGTTTGATAATACTTTTTCACATTTAATTGGTTATACAAACAAACCCAATCGGGAAGAAGTTGAATTACCTTTTATTTCAAATATGCCTAATCTAGAGATAGGGAAAGATGGTATTGAAAAAAGTTTTAATCCTAATTTAATTGGCAAATCAGGACAGAGAGAAATCGAAGTCAATTCCTATGGAAGAGTAATTCGTGAAATATCAAGGCAAGATAGTCAAAAAGGAAATGATATTCAGATAACTATCGATCTTAGAATTCAACAATATGCTTTAAATTTATTAAAAGAACACAAAGCAGGGTCTGTAGTACTTATGGATATTAAGAATGGTAACATATTATGTATGGCTTCAACTCCATCTTATAATCCAAATAAAATTATACAAAAACCGAATAAGGAATATTGGGATTCAATTTTAGAAAATGAACTTTCGCCACTTACTTATAGATGTATTCAAGGTTTGTATGCTCCTGGCTCAACTTTTAAAATGGTTGTTGCCATAGCGGGTATAGTCCATGGCATTATTGATACAAATACTAAACATTTTTGTAGTGGAAAAATTGGTTTAGGTGAAAGACTTTATCATTGTTGGAAAAATAATGGTCATGGCTCGATGAATGTTAGTGATGCTATTAAAGAATCATGCGATGTTTTTTTCTATGAAATATCAAAAAAAATTGGGATAGATAAAATTTCTATAGTTGCTCAAGATTTTGGCTTAGGTAAAATATATGACATTCCTTTACCTAATCAAAAAAAAGGAATTATTCCTTCACGTGATTGGAAAAAGAAAAAATATGATGAAAGTTGGTATCCTGGAGAGACTCTAATATCTGCTATTGGTCAAGGATTTGTATTAACTAACCCACTACAACTCGCTGTAATGACTTCAATTATTGCTTCTAATGGAAAAAATATTAAACCAAATATTATCAAACAAAATAATTACATTGAATTTGAAAAATTAGAAAAATACCAAAATGCTATTAAAATTATTAAAAGTTCAATGTTTAAAGTTGTTAATGAAAGTAAAGGTACAGCTTATAATTCGAGATCTGAATCTGCACCTTTTGCAGGTAAGACAGGAACTTCTCAAGTTAGAAGAATAACTGTAGCTGAGAGAGAAAGTGAAGATTTTAGGAAAAAAGAAGTAGAGTGGAAAAAAAGAGATCATGCTTTATTTGTTGGATATATGCCGGTTGAAAATCCTAGATATGCTGTTTCTATTGTCATTGAACATGGAGGCTCGGGCGCATCAACTGCAGCACCCATAGCTAAAGAAATTTTCCAATTTACAAAAAATTTAGAAATTTAATGTTAAATAAAATTCAAAACTTAAATTATTTATTGATTTTCTTAATAATATTAATTTCTTTTATTGGTGCAGCAGGTTTATATTCTGCAGCAGGAGGATCATATAATCCTTGGGCATCGAGACACTTAATTAGATTGGTACTTTTTATATTTTTAGCAATTATCTTAGCTTTTATAAATATTAAATTTATTTATCAATATGCGTATATTTTTTTTATATTATCATTATTACTTTTGCTATCAGTTGAATTAATAGGTGTTTTTGGCAAAGGGGCAACTAGATGGATAAACGTATTTGGTTTTAGTATCCAACCATCAGAATTAATAAAAATAACTATAATACTAGCACTAGCTAGATTTTATCATGATTTAAAATTTGATGAAATTAAGCGAGTAAAAAATTTATTTTTTCCAATATTAATTTTATTTTTACCATTTACTTTAGTTGTTATACAGCCAGATCTTGGAACCGCTTTAAGTATAGCAATGCTTGGAATTTTTATTTTATTTGCAAGCGGAATAAGAATTTGGAAGTTTGTATTAGGATTTTTTATTTTGATTCTATCAATTCCTTTGTCATTAAATTACTTACAACCATATCAAAAAGATAGAATTTTCTCTTTTTTAAATCCTGAGGCTGATGCACTTGGAAGAGGATATCAACTAATACAATCAAAAATTGCTTTAGGATCTGGTGGTCTAACTGGAAAAGGTTTTTTAGAGGGGTCTCAATCATATCTTCAGTATTTACCTGAAAAACAGACTGATTTTATTTTTACATTAATTGGAGAAGAATTTGGTTTTATTGGTACTATGTTTATAATTTTACTATTTTTATTATTAATATCAGTCTGTTTTTATATAAGTATTAAATCAAACCACATTTTTGGTAGAATTCTCTCTATCGGTGTTGGCAGCAATTTATTTATATATGTGATAATGAACATATCTATGGTATCTGGTTTAATGCCTGTTGTTGGGATTCCATTGCCTTTAGTTTCTTATGGGGGATCAGCAATGCTTGCTATAATTATATCTCTGGGGTTAGTTCTTAATGCAGAATTAAATGGAAATTTAAAGAAATTACATAATGCTTGAAATAAATAAGGTTAATAAATTTTTTGGAGGACTAAAAGCAGTCCATAACGCATCAATGAAAGTTGAAATGGGTTCAATTACAGGTTTGATCGGTCCAAATGGAGCAGGAAAAACAACATTATTTAATACTATTGCAGGATTATATGATCCAGATGAGGGAAATATAATTCTTAATAATGAAGATATTTCTTTTTTAAAACCTCACGAATTATTTTCTAAAGGAGTTCTAAGAACCTTTCAAATTGCCCATGAATTTTCAACATTGACTGTTCTTGAAAATTTAATGATGGTACCACCAAATCAATTTGGTGAAAAATTATCATATGCTTTATTAAGTAATGCTAAAGTAAAACAACAAGAAGAAGAAATAAGACAAAAAGCTATAGAAGTAATAAATTTTTTAAATTTAAGTCATTTAACTCAAGAACTTGCGGGTAACTTATCTGGCGGTCAGAAAAAACTACTTGAGTTAGGGAGAACAATGATGGTTGATCCTCAAATTGTTTTACTTGATGAAGTAGGAGCTGGAGTTAATAGAACACTTCTCAATGAAATTACGGATGCAATTTTAAGATTAAATAAAGAAAAGAATTATACTTTTTTCGTTATTGAACATGATATGGATCTTATTGAAAAAATTTGTGATCCTGTAATTGTAATGGCGGAAGGTTCAGTTTTATTTAAAGGAAATTTTAATGAGGTAAAAAATAACGATACAGTTATAGAAGCTTATTTAGGAAAAGGTATTAATAAAAATTAGAATTCTATGAATAATTTAATTGGTAAAAATTTAACAGCTGGATATGGAGGGGTTGATATCATTAAAGATATTAATCTAGAAGTAAACGAAGGTGAAATTGTTGTCATTGTTGGTCCAAATGGAGCAGGTAAATCAACAGCAATGAAAGCATTGCTAGGAATGTTAAGTTTAACTTCAGGTTCCGTAGAATATACAAATAAGGAAATTTCTTCAATGCTACCCCAAAACAGAATTAATTTAGGATTGGCATTTGTTCCTCAAACAAACAATGTGTTTACTGGTATGACAGTAGAAGAAAATTTAGAGATGGGAGGGTTTTTAAGAGAGGATGACATTATTCATACTATTAATGATGTTTATGACCTTTTTCCTATTTTAAAAGAAAAAAGAAATCAAAGTGCAGGAGAATTATCTGGAGGTCAAAGACAACAAGTGGCTTTTGGAAGAGCACTTATGACTAAACCTAAAATTTTAATGTTAGATGAACCGACTGCAGGAGTCTCACCAATAGTAATGGATGAGTTATTTTCAAGAATCATAGAAGTTCGTAAAACAGGTGTAGGTATACTAATGGTTGAACAAAATGCAAAACAAGCACTTGGTATTGCTGATAGAGGATACGTATTAGTAAATGGTAAAAATAGTAGAGAAGGTTCAGGTGAAGAACTATTGAATAATCCAGAAGTTAGAAAGTCTTTTTTAGGAGGTTAAAATGATTGATTTTCTAAATTCTATAATTGTACTTCTAAATTTTATTATCATTCCAGGCATTTCTTATGGCTCTCAACTTGCACTCGGAGCACTAGGAGTTACATTTGTGTATGCCATACTTCGTTTTGCAAATTTTGCGCACGGTGAAATTATGTCATTTGGAGCGATGATAACAATTTTATTTACGTGGTTTTTTCAATCACAAAATATTGGTTTAGGAATTCTGCCAACTGCCTTGTTAGCTTTACCTGTAGGAATTATAGCAACAATTATCCTATGTATTATTTCTGATAAATTTGTTTTTCAATATTACAGATATCAAAAAAGTGTTCCTGTTGTTTTAGCAATGGTTTCAATAGGGGTTATGTTCGTAATAAATGCAATAATAAGAATTATAATTGGAACAGAAACTATAAAATTTTCTGATGGGCAAAAATTTATAATTAAAGCAAAACAGTTTAAAGTAATGACAGGTTTAAATGAAGGATTAGCATTAAAATCATCTCAAGTTATTACAATATTAATTACTATTTTACTTTTAACTTTTACTTTTTGGTTTTTACAAAAAACAAAAACTGGAAAATCAATGAGAGCATTTTCTGATAATGAAGATTTAGCATTATTGTCTGGTATTAATCCTGATAGAGTCGTCTTTACTACATGGGTTATTGTAGGCGTCTTGGCATGCGTTGCGGGTACACTTTACGGTTTAGATAAAAGTTATAAACCAATTATTTATCTTAATTTAGTTTTGCCAATATTTGCATCAGCAATTGTCGGAGGAATTGGTAGTCCTTTTGGAGCTGTAATAGGTGGTTATGTCATCGCGTTTTCAGAAATTATGGTAACGTATGCTTATAAGAAATTCTTTGTATATATACTTCCAAGTTCTATTGAGCCAACAGGTTTAGTACAATTACTTTCAACAGATTATAAATTTGCTGTATCATTTTCAATTTTAGTCATCGTTTTATTGATTAGACCATCAGGTATATTTAAAGGAAGAGTCTTATGATGAAGTTTGAAAGATATGAATGGGTAGCTATTACAATAATGATCTCCCTTTTTATTTTTGTAGGCTTCATTCAAGGGTGGTCAGTAAGTTTAGTAATTTTAAATATGTGTATTATCTCAGCAATAATGACAATGGGAGTTAATATTTCTTGGGGTTATGCAGGAGTAATTAATTTTGGTGTGATGGGCTTTCTTGCCATGGGTGGATTAGCAGCAGTGCTTGTTTCTTACCCTCCCATTGTTGAGTCATGGCAGGCCGGAGGTAGTGGGTTAGGTATCAGTTTTGCTTTGCTTGTCGTATTAGTAATAGCTGTAATGTATATTAATAAAACGGTAATCCAAAAAAGAAATAGATATATTTTAAATTCTCTTATAATTTTTTTTGGTATTTTAATTATCAGACATTTTTATTTAAACGCCACACATAATATTGAAGATGTTAATCCTGCAATAGCAGGGTTTTTAGGTGGTCTTGGACTACCAATAATTTTTTCTTGGATAATAGGAGGTTTATTTGCTGCAGGTGTTGCATTTGTAATTGGTAAAGTAGCTCTTGGATTACGATCTGATTATTTGGCAATTGTAACTCTAGGAATTTCAGAAATAGTTGTTAGTGTTTTGAAACATGAAGAATGGTTATCTAGAGGGGTAAAAAATGTAATTGGTTTAAAGAGACCAGTTCCTTATGAAATTGATTTACAAAATGCTGATTGGTTTATAAATTTAGTTACATATCTTAATTCATCAAAGTTAAATAACATTGTTGATATAAGTGATAGACAACAAGTTTTAAACAATCTTATAATTGATGGTTCGGGAATATTTGTAAAGTTATCTTACGCTATTTTGTTTCTGATTGTTATGTTGATAATTTTTTATTTTGCGAACAAAGCTCAATTATCTCCATGGGGAAGGATGATGAGAGCTATAAGAGATAATGAAACTGCTGCAAATGCAATGGGTAAAGATGTTGTGAAACAACATTTAATCATTTTTGTCATAGGAGCTGCAATTGTAGGTGTTGCAGGCGCAATGCTTGTTACTCTGGATGGATTATTTACTCCTTCAGGGTATCGACCACTTCGTTTCACTTTTATTATTTGGATTATGGTTATTGTAGGTGGTAGTGGAAATAATTTAGGCGCTATATTTGGCGGTTTTATTATATGGTTTTCTTGGATTGAGGCAGCACCACTAACAACCTTTATTATTAATCAACTTACAGTAGGTTTAGAACCAACTAATGCTTTAAAACTACATTTACTAGATAGCGTTCCTTACTTTAGATACTTATTTATGGGTTTAATTTTATTATTAATTTTACGCTATAGACCTAAAGGAATTATACCAGAGAAAGTTAGGCACTCATAAAAAAAACCCCAGCTAAAAGCTGGGGTTAAATTAAAATAATTTTTAAGTATTAAAGAGCGCCAACAGTAACGAATTCGCCACCGCTAACTTCTAACTCTTTAAACGCACCAGCTGCATCACCAAACGCATTAAATTCTACGTCTGTTGCACCTTGGTAATCAATATCTTTACCAGCAGCTAACATTTGTAAGCCGTATGATAATTGACCAGGGTTAATTACAATACCTGGAGCGTTAGATACTTTAGCAATATTGTTAAGGATTGATTGCTTATCAGCAGATCCACCAGCTTGAATTGCAAGAGCAATAATTGCTGCAGCATCATAAGATTCTCCAACATATGGAGCACTTCCATCCATACCATTTGCAGCTGCTAGTTCTCCAAACTTAGCTGAACCTTTTGAAATTGCACCTGGCATAGAACCAAATGATCCTTCAAGATCAGCACCAATATTATCTACAATTGATTGACCAATCATACCATCAGAAAGAACAAAAGTGTCAAATGCGCCAGAATCTAAAGATGCTTCGATCATTCCTTTTCCACCATCATCGATATAACCAATTACTAGTAGTGCGTCTCCACCAGCTGATGCAAGAACACCAACTTCTGATGAATAATCTGCTTTACCATCTTCGTGTGCAGCAGATGCTGTAATAGTTCCACCACCACGTGCAAATGAAGCTTCAAATACTTCAGCTAAACCTTTTCCATAGTCATTGTTAGTATATGTTACAGCAATACTTTCAATTCCTCTGCTTAAAGCAAGTTTAGCTAATACTTGACCACCTTTTGCATCAGATGGAGCAGTACGCCAAAAAGTTCCATTATCAGGAACTTTACTTAAACCTGGTGAAGTTGCAGATGGAGATACCATTAAGATACCATTTGGTACTGCAACGTTTGCATTAATCGCACCTGTTACACCTGAACAGTCAGCACCCATGATAGCTGTTACACCTTGTGCAACTAGATCCTCAGCAGCAGCAGTTGCAGCAGCAGAGTCAACACAAGTTGAGTCAGCTTCTAAGATAGTAATTGATTCACCACCTAAAAGATTTCCAGAGTTTGATGCTTCATCGAATGCCATTCTCGCACCGTCTCTCATAGCAGGAGTTAAAGATTCAATTGGTCCTGTAAAACCAAGAATAATTCCTACTTTAATTTCTGCTAATGCAGCAGTCGTTACAGTCGACAAACTTACAATAACAGCTAGAAGTAATTTTTTCATATTTCCTCCAAAAAGTATACTTTTTATATACGGTACCTCATATACTAGTTCCAAAAATCAATCATGCAGTTTTTTAATAAAAATACCCATGATTTTAGCCAAAAACCAAAAATTGACTTCATTTGCCTCACCGGATAAAGATCAAACCTATGACAATTGGAATTTTAGGCGGTGGCGTTTGGGGAAGCGCACTTGCCCGAGTATTAAGTAATAATAAAGTTATCATTTATGCTCGAGATGAAAAAATTGTTCAATCAATAAATGAACATAAAATTAATCCAAAATTAAAATACAGTTCATTTAATGAAAATGTCACTGCTACTACTTCTTTGAAAGAAATTAGAAATGTTAAATTTGTATTTATAACATTACCTGCACAAAACATTAGGGAGGTAATTAAGGATTCATCATTACACAATAAAAATCATCATATTATTATATGCTCTAAAGGTATTGAAATATCGTCATCAAAATTTTTAACGGATGTATTTCATGAGATGATGCCTTTTAAATCAATTAGTATTTTATCAGGCCCATCTTTTTCAAATGAAGTATCTCAAAGTTTACCAACTGCAGTAACGCTTGCAACAAAAGATAAAAAAGATTTTGATAATATTTCCAAACTTATACCTAACAAAGAGTTTAGAATTTATTATTCAAATGATTTAATTGGAACGCAAATAGGTGGTGCGTTAAAGAATATATATGCGATAGCAGCTGGTATTGCAGAAGGATTGAATTTAGGAGAAAATGCTAAAAGTGCACTTATATCTAGATCTTTTGCAGAAATGACACGATACGCAAAAAAATTTAAAGCTGATAAACATACATTATTTGGTTTATCTGGGCTTGGTGATCTCATTTTAACATGTAGCTCTAAAAATTCTCGTAATACACAGTTTGGTATTAAATTAGCTTCTTCAAAATATGATAATTTTATAGATCTTTTAAAATCGCAAGAAGTAACAGAAGGTTATTATACAGTCAAAGCAGTCTATAATATTTCACAAAAAAAAAATATTGATATGCCAATAATGGAGTCTGTATACAATATACTTTATAAGCAACATGATTTAAAAGAAGAATTAAGTAATTTACTGAGTAGACCAATAACAGAAGAAAAAATTTAATTCGATGTCAAAAAAAACATTTTATAACTTAGATACAAGCTGGGTGAATAACACACAAATTAACTTAAGTGCGGTAGAGCGTCGAACATCTACTTTAACTAAAAGAAGAACTGTAAAAAAGGAATTTCAAGTTGCTTGGTTGTTAAAAGCTATTACTTTAATTGATCTTACTACACTAAGTGGCGACGACACTTTTGGAAAAGTTGAAAGACTTTGTAATAAAGCTCTTAATCCCATTGATGATTATATTCTTCAGGATTTAGGACTAGAAAATAATTCAGTAAGAGTAGGAGCTGTGTGTGTCTACCACCATCTAATAAAAGATTGTACAAAACTAATTCAAAACAAAATCCCAATTGCAGCAGTTTCTACGGGTTTTCCTGCAGGTTTATCATCTTACACGACTAGAAAAAAAGAAATTTCTGACTCTATTAAAGATGGTGCTGATGAAATCGATATTGTTATTAATAGAGGATACGTTCTCCAAAATAATTGGAAAAAATTATATGATGAGGTTCGTAGTTTTAAAGAAACTGCAGGTAAAACAAAAATCAAAGCTATTCTTGGTGTTGGCGATCTTGAGACTCTTCGAAATGTAGCAAAAGCATCTTTAGTTTGTATGATGGCTGGTGCTGATTTTATTAAAACTTCAACAGGAAAAGAAAGTATAAATGCTAACTTAAATAATAGTCTTGTCATGTTAAGAATGATTAGAGATTTTTATACAAAAACTGGAAAAAAGATTGGTTTTAAACCTGCAGGTGGAATATCAACGGCCAAATCTGTTTTAGAGTTTTTTAATATTGGTTACTGAAGAGCTAGGATTTGAATGGGTTAATCCAAAATTATTGCGAATTGGTGCTTCTAGTTTATTAATTGATATAGAAAGACAACTCTATCACTACACTAGTGGCAGGTATGCAAATAAAGAGAAACTTGCAATAGGATAATATGGATAAAGTTATTAAAAATTTTCAAAATATATCTTATGGGCCAGCACCAGAAGACAGCAAGGAAGTTAATAGCTGGATAAAAAATTTAAAAAATCCAAATAATCATTTTATTAATGGTAAATTTGTAAAATCGTATAGCTCAAAAAAATTAAATATAATTAACCCTTCTACAAATAAAAAAATAGCAACATTGTCTATTGCTTCAAAAAAAGATGTAAATGATGCAGTTAGTGCTGCCAAAAAAGCTCATGTGAAATGGTCAAAACTTTCATCGTTTGATAGATCAAAATATTTATATGCACTTGCACGTCTCATACAAAAAAATTCAAGGTTTATTTCTGTTTTAGAGACCATTGATAATGGTAAGCCTATAAGAGAAACAAGAGATATAGATATTCCGCTTGTTGCTAGACATTTTTATTATCATGCCGGGTGGGCTGCTAGGAATACAAACAACTCTGATAACTCTATTGGTGTTGTTGGGCAAATTATACCGTGGAACTTTCCCTTATTAATGTTAGCTTGGAAAATTGCTCCTGCAATTGCTCTTGGCAATACAGTAGTCTTAAAGCCTGCAGAGTATACTTCTTTAACAGCGATTTATTTTGCTGAACTTTGTGAAAAAGCTAAAATTCCACAAGGTGTAATTAATATTATCACGGGAGATGGTTCTACCGGTGAATATATAACATTGCATAAAGATATTAAAAAAATTGCCTTTACTGGATCAACTGAAGTTGGAAAAAAAATAATTCAAACAAATACTAATCCAGATAAAAAAATGACAATGGAACTTGGGGGTAAATCACCTTTTATTGTTTTTGAAGATGCTGATTTAGATAGTGCTGTAGAAGGTGTAGTTGATGCGATTTGGTTTAACCAAGGTCAAGTATGTTGTGCTGGATCAAGACTCTTAGTACAAGAAAGTATTGAGAAAAAATTTATCCAAAAACTTAAGAAAAGAATGGAAAAACTTCGTGTTGGTGATCCATTAGATAAGTCTATTGATATTGGAGCTATAGTTGCGCCAGTCCAACTTAAAAAAATTAATTCTTTAGTAAATAAAGCACAAAAGGATGGAAATAAATTATGGCAACCTTCATGGTCATGTCCAACAAATGGTTTATTTTATCCTCCATCTTTATTTACAAATGTAACACCATCATCTTTTATTGCTCAAGTAGAAATATTTGGACCAGTTTTAACAACAATGACATTTAGAACACCTAGTGAAGCAGTATCCATTGCTAATAATACGCCCTACGGACTTGCGGCAAGTATTTGGTCTGAAAATATTAACTTAGCTTTAGATATTGCTCCAAAAGTAAAAGCTGGAGTCATCTGGATAAATTCTACAAATTTATTTGATGCTGCGTGTGGTTTTGGAGGATACAAAGAAAGTGGTTTTGGAAGAGAAGGTGGTTCGGAGGGTATTAGAGCATATTCAAAATTACCGCTTCCATTTTCTAAGTCAAAAAGAGGAAAGAAAATATCTAAAGGTTCATCATCTAACTCTATCGATAGAACACCAAAATTATATATTGGAGGGAAGCAAAAAAGACCTGATAGTGGTTATTCCTTTTCTTCATATGATGTTCAAAATAATTTTATTTGTGATGTTCCAAACGCAAATCGCAAAGATGTAAGAGACACTGTCGAAGTTGCATCTAAAGCAGTTAGCAAATCTTCTACTAACTTTAATAGAGCTCAAATTCTTTATTACTTAGCAGAAAATTTGCAAGATCGAAAAAATACCTTTTCTAATTTGCTATCTTCTTTAATTGGTATTTCGCAAAAAGATGCCGAAAAAGAATTTGATCAATCAATAGAAAGATTATTTTATTATGGTGCTATGGCTGATAAGTTTGAAGGCTCTATACATAATCCTCCTATAAGAGGTTTAACACTAGCTGTTAAAGAATCTATAGGAGTTGTTGCAAATATTTTAAATGATGATTATCCACTATTAAGTTTAATAACTACATTAGGATCAAATTTTGCAGCAGGAAATGCAAGTATTATTGTTCCAGGACAAAAGACGTCTCTTTTAGCAACAGAATTGTATCAACTACTTGAAACTTCTGATGTTCCAGCTGGGTATATTAATATCCTTACAACTAAACAAAATAGTTTGAATAAAATCTTATCTGAACATGAAAATATTGATGGTATTTGGTTCTTTAGTGAAAATAATAATGAGCGTCTCAAGGTTATTCAAAGCACAACATCAAATTTAAAAAGAACTTGGTGTCCACAATCAAAAAATCTTGATTGGTCTTCAAAAGAAGAAGATTTCTTAGAAGAGTTTTTATATCAAAGTACACAAGTAAAAAATATTTGGATCCCGTACGGAGAGTGATATACTAAAAAAATGTTAATTAACGTCGATCCTATTTTAAGTCCTGATATATTAAAAACATTACGTGAAATGGGTCATGGTGATAGACTCGTTATATCCGATATTAATTATCCTGCTCATTCGAACCACAATAGAGTTCACCGATTAGACGGCCTTGATATGACAACTGTCATGAGAGCTGTTTTATCTGTTTTTCCATTGGATAGTTTCGTAGACTCAGCTGTTCACCGAATGGAAGTTGATAATCAACCAAATGAAATTAATGATGCTAATAAAGAGGTAATTGATGCAATTAAAGAGGTATCAGGAGATCATTGGAAAATTGGTTCATACGAAAGACAAGAATTTTATAAGCAATCAAGGTCAACCTATGCATATATTACGACAAGTGAAAGACGACCTTACTGTAACTTTATTTTAACAAAAGGTGTTATTAAGCCAGATGGAACTGTTTGGATAATCGATGAATAATTATGTCGATTAGTATTCTTGGTATATTTGTTGCTGACCTTGTTTTTTTTGGAGAAAAAATTCCAGTAGAGGGTGAAACTATTCTAGGTAAAAACTTTGTTATTGGTCCTGGTGGAAAAGGATCAAACCAAGCTGTGGCTGCAGCCAAAGCTGGTGCAAAAACTTTTTTTATTTCTAAGATTGGTGATGATCAATTTGGTTCGATGGCAAAAGAGATTTATGAAAATTCTGGTGTTGATTATAGCAATGTTATTATTTCAAAAGATCATTCGACTGGTGCTGCAGGCATACTTGTAAATGAAGGAACTGGAGCCAATGCTATTAATGTTTTTCCTGGTGCAGCAGGTGCAATTACTATTGAAGATATAGATAAAGCAGAAGAGGCAATTAATAACTCAAGTATATTTCTTACACAACTAGAGGCACCAAAGGATGTTGTTACCTATGCATTAAAAAAAGCACATAGTTTAAATGTAAAAACAATTTTAAATCCTGCTCCGGCTGCCGAAATAGATGAATCTTTATTTTCTATGATTGATTATTTTACACCAAATGAAACGGAAGCAAGTTTTTATGTTGATCACAATGTTGAAACTCATGAGGATGCTGAAAAAGCTGCAATTCAATTATTAGAAAAAGGAATTAAAAATGTCGTTATTACTCTTGGAGAAAAAGGAGCTTTTTTTGCCAACAATGATGAAAAATTTTCTTTACCTATAGCTAATCTTTCAAATTCAGTAGTGGATACTACTGGTGCTGGCGATGCATTTAATGCAGGTTTTGCTGCGGCACTTACCGAAGGTCAAAATATTAAAGATGCACTTAAATTTGCCAGTGCAACAGCTGGTTTATCAACGACGAAAATTGGAACAGCAAATTCCATGCCTTCTAGAGAGGAAATTGATAAACTTCTATAATTATTGTATAATAGAATCAATATGCAATTATTTTTAGAAAGACTGATCTATTTTTGGGCTGGGATAACAGCTATTGGTCTTTTAATAGCTGTAGCTTATTGGGCAATCGCAACTATAATTTATGTAGCTTTTATCTCTCTTTTTGTTGCCATTGGAGCTACTCTTTTCTATCATTTTTATTGGTCCAAAAGAGATAATTAATAGTCTATAAATACCAATAAGGTTATTTATCAGTGTCAAAATATATATTTTACGATTTAGAAACATCAGGAAGAGGAAAGAAAGAACATCCAACTGCTTTTGGTACTACTCCAAAATGGGAGCAGATAATGCAAATTGCTGCAATAGTTACTGACTCCAAGTTTAATCAAACAAATCAAAATATGAATGAGTTCTGTAGACCTCGAACATCAGTGATTTCTCAACCTGGTGCTTTAATAACAACACTTAAAGGTATGAGAGAGGCACTTGATGCCCCACAGTCATCTTACGAATTAATGAAAAAAATTAATGAAACTTTTGATGAATGGAAAAAAGACGATCCAAGTTCTACTTTTATAGGACACAACATAATAGAGTTTGATGAATCAGTTCTCGAATATAATTTGTTTAGTCATATGTTTTATCCTTATGTAACAAGAAAGAGTAGGGGCGATACGTTGAATTTAGCGAGAGGTTTATATGCCATCAATCCATCAAGTATAAAAACACCTTTAACAGAAAGAGGTAATCCTAGTTTTAAATTAGAAAAAATTGCAGAGATGAACAACTTGCCTGTTGAATTTGCTCACGATGCATTTTCAGATGTTAAGACATCAATTGCTCTGACAAAATATATTAACGAAGCAGACACAACCAATTGGAATCAGCTTCAAATGACAATGAGTAAAGAAGATGCCATTGAATATATAAATAAAAACAAAGGTTTTTGTTTTATGACAAGTTTTGGTGGAAGAATTAAACTTCAAGCATTGTCGATGGTATGTGAGTCTCAATATAATGGTTGGTTTCATACAATTGATTTAGCCCATGATCCAACACCATTACTAGAAGCTAATTCTGAGGAATTTAAAAAACTTATCAAAAGGAAAAATAGATACGTTATTACTAATCAGCATCCTATTATTTTACCAGGTAAAATTGCTTCTAATTATGAACCATACGATGAGATTGGTTCAGATTTACTAAATGAAAGAGCAAAAATAGTATTCAAAAATAAAGATTTAGCAGACAAATTTAAACTTATGGAAATTGATAGGCGTATTGAAAAAGAAGATGAAAAATCTCAAGATAATGTATTTCCTGAAAGTGCAGCAAATGCCTTTCTTGATTTTAAACAATCAACGGAAATAGCAAAATTTCATGAACAAAATGACTGGAATGAAAAATATAAAATTGCTCTTTCAATAAAAGAGCCAAGAGCAAACTTTATTTTAAAAAGACTTATATTTGATGAAAGTCCAAAAACTTTATCAAAAGAAGATTTTAAAATGGTTCACCGAGAGTTACATGAAAGATTAGTTATTAATCAAGAAAGACCTTTTACAACGATACCAGAAGCAATGTCACAAACTGATACGGAATTAGTTAAAATGGAAGAAAGTGATGATGAACATAAAGTTCAAAAAATGCAAATTTTAAAAGATTACAATGTCTATTTAAATTTTATGGAGAAATATTTTTCTAATAAAAATGCTGACCCTCTTCCAAGTGGTAAAGAACTGAGTAAAATAATCTTTGGTTAATGTTTGAGCTTCAATATTTTATTATTGGTATTGTCCAAGGATTTACAGAATTTTTGCCAATTAGTTCTTCTGGGCATTTAGTTCTCATATCAGAATTAACGAGTTGGCAAGATCAAGGTCTTTTTACTGATGTTGCCGTTCATGTTGGAACATTATTAGCAGTTATAATTTATCTAAGATCACATATAATAGTACTAGTTAAGAATTTTTTCTCCTTTCAGATTGCAAAGAATGATAACTTAATTAAAATTATTATTGCAACAATACCTGCGGTTATAGTGGGATTTTTTATTTTTGATTTTGTTCAATTATATTTTAGAGATATAAAAGTTTTTGCAGTCACAAGTGTTGTTTTTGCTGCTTTATTATTTGTAGCAGATCATTTTAAGATGAAAATATCTTCTTGGGAAAATATGAGTTATGTGCAGGCCTTTATCATTGGTGCATTTCAAATATTAGCATTTATACCTGGGGCAAGTAGAGCAGGAGTTACAATTACTGGCGCACGTTTTCTGGGTTTTGATAGATCATCTGCAGCAATTTTTTCTATGCTTTTATCTATTCCCATTATTTTAGCGTCTTTATTTTTAACAAGTTTAGACTTAACAAGTAGTACTGAGATTAATATTAATTTATACCAATCTTTATTTGCATCAATCGTTGCATGTATTACTGCTCTAGTATCAATTAACATCATGATGCAAATAATACAAAGTTCAACCTTTAATTTTTTTATTATTTATAGAGTTTTATTAGGATTTATCTTATTGTATTTTTATGCATAAAATATCTAGGGTCTTTAGTGCTGCACTAACACCTGTAAAAAATGATTTATCAATAAACAGAGATTTACATCTTCGTCATTGCCAATATTTAATGAGACAAGGTCATGACGGTCTTGCCATTTTTGGAACTACTGGAGAAGCGAATAGTTTTTCGGTTCAAGAAAAAAAAGATCACATAGATTTTTTGATATCAAATCGAATAGATCCCAAAATTCTTATGCCAGGTACAGGTTCATCTTCATTGAAAGAAGCAATTGATATGACAAAGCATGCTTCCTCTAATAAAGTAAGAGCAGTCCTTTTACTACCACCATTCTATTATAAGAATGTAACAGATGAAGGTGTTATAAACTACTATCGTCATTTAATTGAAAATGTTGGTGATAGTGAACTTCATTATGTTTTATATCACATACCGCAAAACACTTATGTTCCCATAAGTTTCAAAACTATTGAAACACTATTAAAATTGTATCCAAATAATATTGTCGGTTTAAAAGATTCAAGTGGTGACGGTGAACGTATGATGAAGGTTATAAAATATTTCAATAATTTTTCAGTATTTTGTGGTCATGATAGTTTAGCTTTAAGTATAACCAAAAGGGGAGGTGCTGGAGCAATTACTGCTGGTACAAATGTGTGTGGAAAATTACTTAGCTTTATTTTGAAAAATTATAAAAATGAAAATTCAATTAAAAATTTTAATGAATTACAGAGTCTTTTAGAAAAAATAAGACAGGTAATTACAACACATGAACCTATTAGTTTAATGAAAGCTTATTTTTCCATTGTAGATAATATTTCTGAATGGAATAATGTATTACCACCATTAAAAAAAATTGATGATCCCAAAAATCATAAACTTGTTTTAATATTAAAAGAGTTGGTAAAAAAAATAGATCCGTTAATAGCGAATACGTGAGTTAAAATATTTTTTTGCTTGAGTAGCAATTAAATTTTGGACAGGTTTTAAAAAGACAGCAAAACCAATACAATCAGTAAAGAAGCCAGGAGTAATCAATAATAATCCTGATACTAATAGAAAAATACCACCTTTAATTTCTTCGGTGGGCATTACACCTTGTGATAAGTTTCGTTGTGCATCAAATAACAATTTGATCCCTTGTCTACGCACAAGAAATATTCCAACTAAAGCAGTGGTTAGTATAATTGCGATAGTATTTAAAATTCCAATATTAGAGCCAATTGTTATGAAAATACTTATTTCTATTATTGGAATAATAATAAACGCTAGAAAAATCACTAACGTACTATACCAGTTTTTTCATCCTGAATGTTTTTTTCTATTTTATTCTCAAATTCTCTCAATCTTTTATAAACACTGGCTAATTCGATAATTGTTGGCCAAGCTCTAAATAAATATTGTAGAGATCCTTCAACTCTTCCAAAAGCTCTTATAATTTGTTGCATAACGCCGAGTGTCATGACACCTGCAACAATTGCTGGTGCTAAAAATATATATGCTGCAAGTACATTAGCTTGTAAATAAGCAAGTCTACCAATGCTAAAATAAAGATAATAAAGGTAACTTTTAAAGTGAATTTCTCTAACGCCCTGGAAAAGTTCCTCTAATGATTTAGGCCTAATGCTTCCATCATCTTCAGCGATAACTAGAATTTTTCTATAAGCAGCTTCTTTTTTTTGAAGATCATACTCAATGCCAACTAATCTTAGTAACCATGCTAATACAATCATTAAAATTGTACCACCTACAGCCCATATAAATGCTCCAGATACTAAACCGTATTGCCAATCACCAAACCACAAAATTGGTATACCAACTGATAAAGTCATTAAGAGAGGGAAGAACTCTACTAGTACAAGAACTGACTCAATTAAGCTCGTTCCAAGACCTTCCATAATTCTACTAAACTTTATGGTATCTTCTTGAACCCTTTGACTTGCACCTTCAATAGTTCTCGCTTGATCATAAACACTATGGTACCACTCGACCATTGCTGTTCTCCATCTAAAAAGAAAATGGGAGGTTAGGAATGAAATTGCTAATCCTAATGCAATTGAAATAGCAGCAAGTTGAGCAAAACTAAATAAAGCCCCCATGTATTCTTGCATAGTTATAGCATTTGGTGTCCCAAGTGCTTTTTGTATCATGTCATAAAATTCACCAAACCATTCGTTAATCTGTACATCAATCTGAACTTGAACCCAGATAGAAGTAAGAATGACTACGGAGCCTACATAAGCCCATACATACCATTTTGGTTCAGTGAAAAATTTAAACATTTTTATATATATATGCTCTATTAGATTTTAAAAAAGAAGGTAGGTATTAATTATTTCTTCTTTTGACGCTTTTTGTTTCTTCTATATTTGGAGCCTCTTTTACGTCTGCCTCTATGTTTTTTTGGATATCCCATATTGTAGATACGGTATACAAAAATAAAAAATTAAGTCAAAGACTAATAATGCCAATCTTTAGCTTCATTAAATAAAAAATCCCTAAAAACTTCAAGTCTTCTATCATTTTTAAAAGACTCAGAATAAACAAAATATGTTTGATAAGATGGACCTTCTAAATTTGGCAACACTCTTACAAGCTGAGGTTTATCTGCAACCATATAATCAGGTAAAGATGCTAATCCCCCACCTTTTTCAATTGCGAGTGACATTGCATAAATACTGTTTACTCTAAATTTTGGTCTTCTTTTTGTACCTTCTTTTCCAATTTTTAATATCCAATCAATATTAGAAATTGGGGATGGTAAACCAGCTCCAAAACAAATTAAATCATGTTTATCTAAATCATTAACATTTCTTGGAATTCCACTTTTTTGAAGATAATCTGATGATCCATAAATATGATTATGAAAGTTAACAAATTTCTTAAATATTAAATTAGCCTGAGTTGGCTTTTTTACTCTAACTGCAACATCGGCAACTCTTGCAGCTAAATCAACTTCTTCATCGCTCATGATTAAATTTACATCCATTTCTGGATATTGATTTGCAAATTTATTTATTCTTGGTGTTAACCAGGTTGAACCAAATCCAACTGTTGTGCTTACAGTCAATTTGCCAACAGGTTTTGTTTTTTTATCTAACAATTTCTTTTCAAAATCAGAAATTGAAAAATTAATTTGATTTACGGTATTAAATAAATTTTCACCTTGTTCTGTTAACCTTACACCTTTTTGATGTCTGATAAATAAAGGTGTTTTTAAATCGTATTCAAGATCTTGTATTTGTCTACTAAGCGCTGATTGACTTATATTTAGTTTTGCACTTGCCTTAGAAATACTTCTTGAGATTGCAATTTCGTAAAATGATTTTAATTTATCCCAGTCCATTATCTTAAGGAATTTATAATTTTATTATAGTTATTTTGATTTTGAGATAATAAATAAGATCCTACAGCTAACACATTAGCTCCATTATCTTTACATATTTTTGCATTTTCATTATTTACTCCCCCATCAACAGCAATGTCATAGTTATAATTATTATTTTTTCTAATTTCATCTAAATCTTTAATTTTTTGCACTTGATCATGCATAAATTTTTGACCACCAAAACCAGGTGTGACTGTCATAACTATTATTTGTTGTACTTTACAAAATAAATGATGAATATCTGCAATATTTACCTCAGGGTGAATGGCAATTCCTGCTTTAATATCAGTATCACTTATCATTTTAATGATTTCTTCTGGGTTATCATCTGCCTCAGGATGAAAAGTAATGATATCTGAACCAGCTTCTACAAATTCATTAATATATTGCTTAACTGGTTTAATCATAAGATGCACATCTAAAATTTTAGAGGTAACCTTTCTTAATGATTTAACTATGTTTGGTCCAAAAGTAATATTTGGAACATAGTGACCATCCATGATGTCTACATGAATATAATCAGCTCCATTCTTATCTAAAAGTTTAACCTCTTCTTCTAATTTGAGTATATCCGCTGATAATATTGATGGTGCAATTTTTATCATTTAATAATAGATATATAATATATAAATAAACATTCATAATGAATTCTATTGTTCAAAAACCATGGGGATCCTATGAGATTTTAAAATCTGGTAAAAGATTTCTCGTTAAAAAACTTTTAGTTAAACCAGGAGGGATGTTATCTTTACAAAATCATGAACATCGTTCAGAGCATTGGCTCGTTGCAGAGGGTGAAGTTGAGGTTACTTTAGATAAAAAAACTATACATCTTGTAGAAAATGAAAATATTTTTATTCCCAAAGGGGCACTTCATAGAATTGCTAATAAAGGATCTAAAGATTTAATTATCATAGAAATGTGGTATGGAGAAATTCTCGATGAAAATGATATTAAAAGATATGATGAAAATTATAATATAGTCTAATCTAATGCTAATTAATACTCCAATCTCCTTAGGCGAATTAGTAGATAAAATATCTATTTTAATGATTAAAAAGAAAAATATCTCTGACTCAATTAAAATTGACCATGTAACTAAAGAATTAGAATTTCTTCAGAAAACATTAAAGAAATATATTTCTGAAGATGAAATAAATGATTTTCTTCAAAAGCTAGTAAATATAAATTCTAAATTATGGGATATAGAAGATGATATTAGAGAATGTGAAAGAAATAAATTATTTGATCAAACATTTATTGATCTAGCAAGGAGTGTGTATTTTACCAATGATGAAAGAGCAAAAGTAAAAAATGATATTAATAAAACTTTTGGCTCTGAATTAGTAGAGGTAAAATCTTATGAGGAATATTAATCAATAAATTCTTGCAACGCTTTTTGTAACAAGAGAAACTAATTTTTCTTTGTAAATGTTATCTTTAAATATATCAACTGAGTCTACAGCTACATTTGAAAAGTGATTTGCTCTTGTAAGAGTATCTTCAATACATTGATATTTATTAATTATTTTTAATGCCATTTCAAAGTCACCGTCATTTTGGTTAAGATCAGATATTGTTCTTTCCCAAAACTTTTTCTCTTTATCATTTGATCTTCCGTATGCTAATATTATTGGAAGAGTAATTTTACCTTCTTTAAAATCATCTCCAGTATTTTTTCCTAATATTTTTTTGTTAGAGGAATAATCAATAGCATCGTCAATTAATTGAAAAGTCATGCCAAAGTTTGTTCCAAATGATTTTAATGCATTAACCTCGGCTTCTGTTCCAAGAGCACTAATTGATCCAACTTGACACGCTGCACTAAATAAAGAGGCAGTCTTTGCATTTACAACTTCAAAATATATATTTTCATTTATTTCTAAATTTTTATCATTAGCAAGTT
>CACBDX010000014.1 GCA_902538155.1 uncultured Alphaproteobacteria bacterium | reverse complement strand
AATTTTATCTGGCCAACTTTCATTTCAATTTATTAAATCATCTAAACTCAGAGAACTTGTCTATGAACAAGTAGATCCACATTTATTTGATTACTCATATGACTATGTTGGGGATTTAGCAGAAACAATATCATTAATTTGGCCTACAAAAAAAGAGGAAAAATCACAAAATTTATCTACCTTAATAGAAAATATTAAAAAAATTAAAAAGTCTGAAATTAATACAGAGTTTAGTAAAGTTTTGAGCGAACTATCTAATAACGAAAGGTGGACTTTAATTAAAATTTGCACGGGTGGATTGCGAATTGGAGTCTCAGAAAGATTAGTGAAAACAGCCTTGGCTGATCTGTATAATAAATCTGTAAATGAGATTGAAGAAATTTGGCATGGTCTAGAATTTCCATATGAAAATTTATTTCAATGGTTAAAAAATGAAACATCAAAACCAAAAATAGATTTTAAAAAATTATTTCATCCTATGATGCTTGCTAATCCTATTGATGAGGAAAAAGATTTTAAAAGATTAGACGCGAATGAATTTCAAGCAGAATATAAATGGGATGGGATCAGAGTTCAGCTTATGGTTTCATCAAACAGTGTTTCACTATACTCAAGAACAGGTGATAATATATCATCTGCATTCCCAGAAATCATCGAAACTACTAAAGGTGATGCGGTTATTGACGGGGAATTACTTGTGGGTGAAAATTTTAAGCCCTCTGGTTTTAATGATCTACAACAAAGATTAAATAGAAAAAAAGCGTCAAAAGATCTTCAAAAAAAGTTTCCTGTTTTCATACGAGCTTATGATATTCTTTTTTATAAAGGAAAAGATTTAAGAAAATTATCTCTTGTTGAAAGAAGAAAATATTTAGAAAAATTTCAAAAAGAAAATACAACTAATCAGATTGATTTATCTACCATCATTAATTTTTCAACATGGGAAGAATTAACTAAATATAAAAATAATTTTAATGATGATTTAAATGAAGGTGTTATGATTAAACTTAAAAATAGTGAATATTTACCAGGAAGAAAAAAAGGGTATTGGTACAAATGGAAAAAAAATCCAAAACTAGTTGATGCTATTTTAATGTATGCTCAAAGAGGACATGGTAAAAGATCATCATATTATTCAGATTTTACATTTGGTGTTTGGAAAGAAAATGAATTAGTTCCTATAGGAAAAGCATATTCGGGTTACACAGATAAAGAGCTATTAGTTTTAGATAAATTTATTAGAAATAATACTACAAATAAATTTGGTCCTGTAAGAGAAGTAAAAAAAGAAATTATTTTAGAAGTAGCCTTTGACGATGTATTTCCCAGCACTAGACATAAATCAGGTGTCGCTATGCGTTTTCCTCGAATTCATAGAATTAGATGGGACAAGCCAATAAATGAAGTGCTTTCAATTAAAGAATTTAAGAAAGAATTTAAAATAGATTAACCAAATTATTTTCAGATAGATGTGTCCATAGATTTGAAAAACTTTGTTGAAATTTTTTTTGTGCATTTACAGCATGCTCTTTTTTTTCAAATACACTGTAAATACAAGAACCACTCCCAGTTAGTCTTGAAAATATAACATCATCAAAATCCTCCAAGAAATTTATGATTGATAAAAATTCAGGTTCATTTTTTTTAAGAATTTTTTCAAAATCATTTCCAGAATCTTGATCATTTATTTCTTCTAAATCAAATTCAGCATTATAATCAAAATCTGAAGGTTGAAATAAATCATACATTTTTTTTGTAGAACATTTGAAAGACGGTCTAATTAGTAAAAAATAATATTTTGGAAAATGAACATTAGCAATTAAATCCCCCCTACCTCTGACTAGAGCATCTTTTTGATTCAAGAAAATAGGGATATCAGAGCCGAGATCAACATAATCAAATATATTTTTCTTTTTTATTATCTCAAGATTTTCTAAAATTTTTATAACACTTGCAACATTAGAGGAGGCAGAACCTAAACCAGCTTCATAAGGAAAATTTTTTGATATAGTAAAAAGAAGTTTGGGTTTATCTTCATTTATATAAGTAAATAATTTATCAATAATGCAATCCTCAAATAGATTATTTTTTGGAGCGAAATTACCTGTATAGATTACTTGAAATTCGCTGTGAGTTTGAACAGTTATCTGATCAAAAAGATTAATGAATGTTATTCCTGTGCGAATATTATGAAAACCATCATCTCTTCTATTTATAATTTTTAAAAATAAATTAATTTTGGCAGGTGATTTTTCAATTATTTTATCCGGCATTAATATTATCTAATTTGCTTTGAACATCTTCAGTTATTTCATCTTCTGGCTCAGCCAACTCTAAAGCTTGTTGCCAAAAATGAATTGCTTCTCTTTTTCTATTCATAGCATAATAAATATCACCAAGATGGTCTAGAGATATTGCTTCACCAGGAGCAATATCTATTACCTTTTCCATTAACCTAGCTGCTTCTGAAAGATTATTTTTTTTAAAATGAGCCCATGCTAAACTATCTATAATATAGAAACTATCAGGATTAGCTTTATATGCCTCCTCTAACATTTTCAACGAACGGTCTAATTGAATATCTCTTTCAACCCAGCCATATGCAAGATAATTTAAAACATTTGGTGATCCGGGTTTAATTTCTAAAGATCGTAAAAAATCTTGTTCAGCTAAATCCCATTCATCTTTTTGTTCATAACAAATACCTCTCATATAAAAAATATTCCAAAGATCGTCCTTGTTTTCTTTGATCATTTCATCATAAACATTTAATGCTAAATCATACTTTTTATTGTAACGATAAAAATCACCTAAAGTTTTTTTTAGAGAATAATTGTTATTATTATTTTCAACTAATGATTTAATTTTAGTTTCAGCTTCCTCATAGGTATTATTGAATAAGTAATGTCTAGCAAGGCTATTCTGAGCATCTAAATAATAAATACTTTCTTTATCTATCTTCGCATATATATCTGATGCAACCTTATCTTGTCCAACTTGCGAAAATAACTCTGCTTTAATAATCATTGCTCTGTCGTTATTTGGATCAAGTATTTTTGCGAGTGAGGTATAAAATAATAAAAAATTATAATTTAAACGACTTTGTTCATTATTTGAATATGAGGATGATACCAATTCAACTAGAGCATTACTTATAGTACTATTATTTTTAAGTCTGTTATCAGCAAAAAAAATAAAGTCTAATAATTCACTTGGTTGCAGCATATTATCTCTTAGCTCAATGATGTCTTTAAATTTTTTATCTTTGTAAAGAGAAGTAGTTTTTATAATTAAAGCTTCTGGGTTATTTTTGTTTTCACTTAAGATTTTATCAGCAATTTTTACAGCCAGAACTAGATCTTCTGTAATTATTGCAGCAATAGCTTTATCTAAAAGACTATCTTGAGATAAGGTAACTTTATCCATATTAAATTTAAATAAAGTGGAACTATAATCATAATTATTAAAGGCAGATTGTGAGACTAAAAAAGATGAGCTAGTTAAGGCTAAAGCTCCAGAATTAATAACCAGAAAAATTAAGATAAATTGTAGTGTTTTAATTAAATTAACCATTTCAAATATAGTATAGTTACACTATGAATAGATAATTGTAATTTTACATGAATCAATCAAATAAAAAAAATTTAGAATTTATTATTAATTCAGGGGTAAATTATTTTCTTCAGGATTCTCCTAGAAACTGGTTTGAAAATGAAAAAAAAATAGAGCAGCCTAGTTTCGACAAGGATACTGGGGATAAAAAATCTAAAATTGATAGTGTTATTGAAGATCTTAAAAATCATAAATCGCCTCTCCAAAAAACAGCAAAAAATTTAGTAGTTTATGATGGTAACTTAAATGCAAAAGTAATGTTAATTGGTGAAGCACCAGGCAGGGATGAGGATGAACAAGGAATTCCATTCGTCGGAAGAGCTGGACAGCTATTAAATAAAATGCTTTTGGCCATTAATTTACAAAGAGAAGACGTTTATATTACTAATGTAGTTAATTGGCGTCCAGCCGAAAATAGAACGCCTAATGACGATGAAATTTTAGAATTTTTACCTTTTTTGCAAAGACAAATTGATATCATTAAACCTAAATTTATCTTCCTATTAGGTGGTGTCGCAGCAAAAGCCATTTTATCAACCCCTCTTGCACTTGGAAAACTCAGAGGTAAATGGCATGAATACAAATCACTCAATTTAGAAGAAGGTATTCCTACAATAGCCTCCTATCATCCAGCTTTTTTACTTCGATCTCCTCAATATAAAAAACATTCTTGGGAAGATTTACAAATGTTACAAGAAAAATTAAAAAAATGAATCATAAAAACTTTTCTATTATTTGTTTTTTTATATTCTTCGTATTTTTTTCAAAACAAATCTATGCATACCAACAAGATATAGTCATCAAATATGATAATATTTTCTCAACAAAAGTTCTTAATGAAGAAGATGTATATAATTATCAACAAGCTTATAAATTTCAGGAAAAGTGCAAATGGAAAAGTGCAAACAATTTTATTTTAAAAATAAAAAATAAATCTTTGCTTGGTCATATTTATGCGCAGAAATTTTTACATCCTAATTGTTATCGATCAAAGTATTTAGAATTATATTATTGGCTTAAAAAATATAATGATCACCCTCAAGCAAAACAAATTTATAAATTGGCTATTCGAAGAATGCCAGCAGGTTATAAAAGTCCAACTAAACCTAGCGCTCCAATTGGTATAGAATCAGAACAAGTAAAAAGTAAAAAAACTAGTAAATATAAAAGTTCAAAGAAACTATCTAACAATCAGAGAGCTGAAAAAAGAAAATTAATTAATGGTATCAAATCAAGAGTGAATAAAGGTTGGCCAACGGGAGCAGTACAACTATTAAATCAAAGAGATGTAGATCTATTATTAGATCAAGTTGAGATAGATCAACAAAAAGAATTAATAGCGAAAGGATATTTCTTAGCAAATAAAAATGACTTAGCAATTCAATATGCTTCTGAAGCTCTTGTTAATTCCGCTAAATATGTGCCTTATGCAGCTTGGACAGCTGGTCTATGTTCTTGGAGATTAGAAAAATATGAAGATGCTGCAAAATATTTTTCTCTCTTTTCAATTAGTTTAAAAGATGATGCTTGGCATCAAACATCAGGTAGTTTTTGGACAGCTAGATCATATGCAAAACTTGGTCGCTATGATGATATTAATTTTTGGTTAAAAAGAGCATCAAATAATCCAAATAGTTTTTATGGAATGCTTGCACTAGAAATTTTAGGAGTTGATAAAAAAATTGAATGGGTAGAACATACTGATCTTAATAAAAACAATAGTACTATTTTAAATATACCAGCAGGAAAAAGAATACAGACACTGATACAAGTTGGATTTGCCGATGAATTAGAAAAGGAAATTGTTCATATCAATTCAATTTTAAATAAGGAAATAGCAAAGGAGTCTATTCAAATTGCTGAAAATTTTGATCTTGCCTATACTCAATTAAAAATTGTCAATAAGCTAGAAAATTTTGGTATGGATGTTCCAACCTATCTCTACTACCCTACTAGTGTGTGGAAGCCTCGAGATGGTTTCAAATTAGAAAAAGAATTACTCCACGCGTTCATGCATCAAGAATCGATGTTTAACATTAAGGCAAAAAGTAAAGACGGTGCCATAGGTTTAATGCAAGTTTTACCTTCGACGGCAAAATTTATTACAACAAGTAAAGACGTTAAACAAAGCAATAGTAATATTCTTAAAAATCCGGAAATAAATTTAGAGGTTGGACAAGAATATTTAACGTATCTTCTTGATCTAGAGCAAGTTTCAAGAAATCTTATATTTCTCGCAGCAGCTTATAATGGTGGTCCAGGCAATTTACAAAAATGGAAAAATGAAACAAATTATATGGAAGACTCACTCTTTTTTATGGAAAGTATTCCATCAAGAGAAACAAGGTGGTTCATAGAAAAAATCCTAACAAAATATTGGATTTACCAAAATAAAAACAATAAAGAAATGCGTTCCCTAAAAATGCTAGCAAATGGAAATGATCCGCTTTATTAATAGGTTATGCCAATTGATACTTCTCTAGATTTTGTTTCCATAAATATTGCTGTTATTACAATTTCAGATTCAAGAACTAAAGAAAATGATACATCTGGTGATACATTAGAAAAGCGCATTACTGATGCTGGTCATACAATGATTAAACGAACAATTATACCAGATGATGTTTCTCAAATAAAAGAAACCTTAGATACAATGTCAAAAGAAAAAGAGATTGATTGCATTATTACAACTGGTGGAACTGGTCTTACAGGAAGAGATACAACACCAGAAGCTGTAAATGCTATTGCTAGTAAACATATTGATGGATTTGGTGAATTATTTCGCCAAGTTAGTTTTGAAAAAATTGGTACATCAGCCATACAATCACGAGCTGTTGCAGCTTTAATAAATAGTACGTATGTTTTTTGTTTACCAGGATCAACAGGTGCATGCAAAGATGGTTGGGATGAAATTTTACAATATCAATTAGACATTAGACATAAGCCCTGTAATTTTGTTGAAATCATGCCAAGATTAAATGAAAAGTAGTGACTGATTTTTCTATAGAGAAATCAATTGATGGGCCTGTGATTGGTTTAGATGAAGTTGGCAGAGGTCCTTTGGCAGGCCCTGTGGTGAGTTGTGGATGTTATTTTTCTAATTATGATAATTTGGAATCAGAAATACCCATAACTGATTCAAAGAAACATACAGCAAAACAAAGAGAAAAATTATTTTTATTTTTTAAAAAATTACAAAAAGAAAAAAAACTTCAATATTACTTAGGATATGCGAGCGTCGAAGAAATAGATACTATTAATATTTTGGAAGCAACAAAATTATCGATGAAAAGAGTAATAGAGAAATTTAATTTTGAAAATCCACATCTTATTATTGATGGAAATTTTTCATTAAATTATCAAAATGAAAAATCGATTATAGGCGGCGATAAAAAATCTTTATCGATCGCAAGTGCATCTATTATTGCAAAAGTTCATCGTGATCGACTGATGAGTATACTTGATCGTAAGTTTATATTTTATGATTGGAAAAAAAATGCAGGTTATGGAACTAAAAAACATATTGATGCAATACACAAACACGGTGTAACTCAATTTCACCGAAAATCGTTTGAACCCATTAAATCGTTATTACAAAAATAAATTACACAAATTCAACCATGCATATTTTGCATACCAAATATTATTTTATTATGCTTCAAAAAGATGCGACAAACACTAAATATGAATCAAGTTTCATCATTCCTCCCATTTGATGAACTATTCCTGGGGTCTACGGACCCCTTTTTTTATGTTTTTAGCCAAAATTTAAGGTTATCCCTACCTAAAGATTCCCCCTGTTGATAACTCAATTGACCTGATTCCATATCTGCTTAAAGATTCTTTTTATCAATTATGAAGAAAAATCAAATTATCTTAGGTGATTCTATTAAGGAAATGAGAAAATTAAAAGATCATTCGGTTGATCTTATTTTTGCTGATCCACCTTATAATCTTCAATTAAAGGATACGTTATACAGACCTGATCAAACAACGGTGGAAGCTGTAACACAAGATTGGGATAAATTTAATACCTATAAAGAATATGATCAATTTACCAATGCATGGCTTAGTGAATGTAAACGTGTTTTAAAAAAAGGTGGGGCGCTTTGGGTTATAGGAAGTTATCACAATATTTTACGTGTAGGTTCTACAATCCAAGATGAAGGTCTGTGGATTTTAAATGATATCATTTGGCATAAAACAAATCCTATGCCAAATTTTCGTGGCACACGTTTCACAAATGCCCATGAAACACTTTTATGGTGCACAACATCAAGAGAAGCAAAATACACATTTAACTATCAAAACCTCAAAGAACTAAATGAAGGAAAACAAATGCGGAGTGACTGGTATATTCCTATTTGTTCTGGGAAAGAAAGATTACGTAAAGATAATAATCAACGATCACACCCAACACAAAAACCTGAAGCTCTACTCTACAGAATTCTATTAGCATCGACAAACAAAGGTGATCTTGTTCTTG
This sequence comes from uncultured Alphaproteobacteria bacterium, assembly GCA_902538155.1. GTDB lineage: Bacteria > Pseudomonadota > Alphaproteobacteria > HIMB59 > CACPNW01. The sequence continues at coordinate 19,821 of CACBDX010000014.1, read as the reverse complement.
ATCCATTTTCAGGAAGTGGGACAACAGCTGTTGTTGCAAAAAAATTACAACGTAACTTTATTGGCATAGAAAAAGATAAAGACTACGTTAATCTTTCAAAAGAACGATTAAAGAAAACCAAAGTATTGAAAGAAGAAGTTGTGACTATTGCAAAGAGCAGAAAAGAATTACCAAAAGTTCCTTTTGGTGAATTAGTCGAGCAAGGAATTATTCCACCAGGTGCCGTATTAACAGATAAAAAAGAACGTTTTAAAGCAACGGTTAGTATTGATGGAACACTTAAAATAAAAGATTTAACAGGTTCTATTCATCAAATGGGAGCAAAGATACAAGGACTACCAAGTTGTAATGGATGGGATTTTTGGCATGTAAAGAATAAGTCTAAATCAGTCCTACTTGATGAAATACGATCTAATTACCGCAAAGATAAACTGAATTAATATTCTTAAAAATTATAAGTCAGTGTTAATTCTGCTTCTTGATTTGGATTAGCATTAAAAAAGTCACTAGCAATAAATCCTAAATCAAGACCATATATATTTTTTGATATACCAAGTTTAGCCTCTGTATTTTCATCACCAACTAATGACAAGCTGTATTGTGTTTCACGATTTGATGTAAAATTAATACTAAAGTCTATAGCATCTCTACGTTCACTCCTGTTACCTTGAACCCTACTATAACTGGAGTTAATATTTAAATAATCTCCAGCAATAAATGTTAATCCAATCATAGAGCTGATTAAATGATCTGAATTAGTTTCTTGCGTATAGGTATAAATTGTTGAAGTATCTGTTACATAATTGATCTTGGCATCAGATTTGTTACTAAAATCAGTAATAAATTTAAGTGATCCAAATGGTTGTAATTTTTTTTCATTAAGTTGAATATTATCACTAAATTCAAAACCAAATGAAGCTAATCCACTTTCAATTCTCTGACTTGCATAATATAGAGCATTTATTCCACTCTCTTTGTAGTCATCAAGTTTAGTATAACCTAAATCAAGACGTCCAATTGGTGTTATATTAAAATCACCTCGGTCAATTTTTTTACCATAATTGATGGAGCTAAATATTTGTGTTCCATCCCGTGTGCCTGTTAATACATTCGTAGAATTAATGACTCTTTTTAAATCACTTTCTATTAACCCAACACCTAACAATGTTTCGATAAAATTATTATTATCAAGTGGCCTTGTTCGGTAAATAGAGAAATTCATATTTTCACTATCAACACTTGTTCCATTTGTTCCAATATCCGTATCGCTTTGACCATACTGAATAGCAAAACCAAGAAAATCACTATCACTTAATTTTTTATCAAATCCTAATGCTACTGATTGACCTTCAGTTTCTTGTGAAGATGAATTTATACTATCACCAATTTTTGATGCATAAGTTGATCCAGATGTCCACGCAGACCAATTATCTGGCATGATGGAATTGGCATTTTTTTCTATATTATCATTTATTAATGAGGCAAGAATTGTATTACCAAGATCTATTTGTAATCCTTGGCTCGATAAAGTATTGCTCAATCTATTTTGTCTTAAAAATCGTAAACGGTTTGAAACAGTATCAATAGACTGGCTAACATAGTTTTTTGCTAATTCACTTTGTGCATCTATTGAACCTATAACGTCTTTGTTTGTTGTTGGATCCAATTTATCATCATTAACAGTAAAACTTAGAGCCGTTGTTAAGGATATACCTGCATAGTATCCACTTGTATTATCAACAAATGCTTTAGCAGGAATTAAAACATAATATTCAATACCATATTCTAAATCATCAGTTGGATTAATAGTTATTTGAGAAGTTCCAGTTCCCGTAACATTACTACTTGTTACATTTATTGTTGCAACTGTAGAGTCATCAGAAGTTTTATGAATGGTAATATTACCACTATCAACATTAACTTTTTCACTAAAGTTTAAAACTATATTGGCATCTACTGAAACACCTACAGCATTATCTGCTGGTGATGAAGAACTCAACGTTGGTAATTTTAAATTATAGTTTGATACTAGAGTATATTCATACACTTTATCATTGTCGTTTCCCAAAAAAAACATTTTGGAACCATCGTCATTAAATCCTATACCTTTAGGATGAACATCTTTATCATTAATTGAAAAACTGCTAACGTGTGAGGCAGTTGTTAAATCAAAGCCAGTAGAAAGGTAAAACTCATTAACTGCTTTATCTTTCCTACCCAAAGTAAACATTACCGTACCATCGTCACTAAATGCAAATCCTGTTGCATCATCTTCAAAGTCAGATACACTGACAGTGTTATCATGAGATGCTGTTGATATGTCAAAGGCAGTAGATAAAGTATAAACATAGATATTTGATGTATCAAAAATAAACATTTTGGTACCATCAGAATTAAATTCTAGATCCTTAGGTTTGAGATTTGTTAGCTCTGTTAATGTTTTACTTTGTTCAAATGATGCCTCTGAGACATCAAAAGCAGGTAGAGAATACTCATGGATGTCTTGAGAAAATCCTAACATATACATTTTAGTTCCATCATTATTAAATTTAACACTTGTTGGTGCCCCCTCTTTGTCGTCCAAGTCATAGGAATCACCTGCATCATAAGTTCTTGTTGATATATCGAAAGCAGTAGTAAGAGTGAACTCTTGGACATCATCGGATTCGGTTCCTACAATATACATTTTAGTTCCATCATTATTAAATGATAAGCCAGTAGGAAATTTTTCTGGAGCAGTATTAGCTGGTTTTACTCCACCGATTGGTTGATCATCAATGACTGTGCCATCAACAAAAGTTGGGTTGGCTTTTAAAGAAATAGTAAAAAGACAATTGAAAAATAAAGATAGAAAAAGAATTATAAATTTATTTTTTTTGACCAAACTTACAAACATAAAAACTTTTAATAATTTTTGGCCTTTTTTATTTTAAAATAGGGCTAGTGACCGACCTATTTGTATAATTGTGTGTCTTTTTAATTATTTTTTGTAATTTTAATAGAATTATTCATGGATACGACCATGAATTCTAGGCATATAGACAAACAGAGTGAGTGCTCTTGCAATAAAGAAAAGGCAAAGAGATAACCATAAGCCAGTATTCCCATAACTTGCAATTAAAAAGAAAGAGACAACGATATATATTGCGACAGATACAATCATGGCATTTCGTAGTTCTGTTGTTTGCGAAGCACCAACAAAGATACCATCAAATTGAAAACAAAAAGAAGCTACAAAAGGAATAATGATTACCCAGTAGGAGAATGAAAAACTAATTTCCCGAATGTTAGGTAAATCTGTCATGGTAATAATGAAATAATTTTTACTAAAGAAAAAGATTACACATATTACTAATCCAGTTACTGTACTTAATATAAAGGAATTTTTTATCACATCTCTTAATAATTGTTTATTTTTTGATCCAATAGAAAACCCAACAATACCCTCTGTAGAGAAAGCATAAGCATCAAGAACATAAGCGGATAACATAATAAAATTAAGCAAAATGGTATTTGCCGCTACTGTTTCTTCGCTGATAGAATTACCAAGATAGGTAAAATATAAAAAGGCAAAAGCAAGAAGAAGAGATCGGATAAATATATTAAGATTAATATTAAAAATATTTTTTACTTTACTAAGATTAAAAATTTTTTTTGAATTAAATTCTAATTTGGTCATCATGCTTAGATCATAGAATGTATAGAATAAAAAGATTATTGTTGTCAGTGTTGAGGCTACGAGAGTGCCTAAAGCAACGCCTAAAACATTTAAATTAAAATATAAAACAAAAACTAAGCTTAAAATTATATTTGCAATAGAGTAAAATCCAACGATAAGGCTTGATGTTTTTGTTTTTTGTAAACCAATAAACAATCCTGTGATCACAAAAATCGTTAGCTCACCAAAAGAAGAGTAAATTCGAAAGGTAAAATAATCTTTAAAATATATTTTTGTTTCTTGCGATAACTCAAAAATAGATAGGGAAATATTATAGATGTATCTTTGAAGAATAACTAATAGGAGGGAAATAATAATAACAAAAGCAATATTACGTAAAAAAATATTTATGATTTCTTCATAATCTTTGGATCCATCTGCTTGAGCAATCATTCCAACCGTACCTGATCGTAAAAAACCAAAACTCCCAAAAAGAATGGAAAAGACACTGGCCGCAATACTAGTAGCAACCAAGTAACTTGCATTATCAAGATTACCCATTAAACCCGTATCAACAATAGCCACAAAAGGAATGACTAAATTTGCAAAAAAAATAGGGATAGATAATTTAAAAATATTTTGAATGGATGATTTTGATGACATTTTAAGTGTAACAAGAATTTATATTAGTAAAATTTGATAATAAGTAATTAAGGCTACTTTCTTATCAAAATATTCACTATCTTTATTTATCAAATCTTATAAAGCATTACATACTTTATATGAAAATTGGCAGATACAAATACGAGTTTGATTTCTTTAGTTGGATCAAAAAAACTGAGCTAGTTGAATTAGATGGTGTTAATCCATCTGATGATCCGGTGCGTCCAGAACTTGATAATGATTTTCGTACATCAAAAGGAAGAAAAATTTTTGGCCTCAAATATAAAGAGGATATCGAGGGTATTGCCTGCTTTGCTTTTACGAATGAAATACCCGCAACCATTAAAGAAATGGATTTAATGAGCGTCGAAGAAGATCAAGCGACCATTCCAATTGCCTATACGTTATGGTCTTTTAAAAAAGGAGCAGGGAAAAAAATTATGAAAGAATTGCAAAAATATATTAAATCAAAAGAGCAATTTGAAAGTATCATTACTATTTCGCCTTTAACTCCAGTTGCTACACACTATCATATTCGTAATGGTGCCAGATTAATTAAGATTAACCCTACAACGCAGAACTTCGAATATAAAATTTAAGACGTAGGGGTTCAAAAATTATTATTTGAACTATTTATTTTACAAATCGAAACAAAATAAATATTGTTGGAAATGGCCTACCAGATAAATACTAATTATTCCGTTACTTTTGATGATGTTCTGCTCTCACCAGCGTATTCGGAGATCAAACCAAAAGGCGTAGATACATCCATTACGATTGGAAAAGTCAAATTACATATTCCTATACTTTCTGCTGCTATGGATACCGTGACAGAAAATAAAATGGCTATTAATCTTGCACTTAATGGTGGTCTTGGTGTTATTCACCGTAATATGCCAATTGATAAACAAGCAAGTGAAGTCAAAAAAGTTCATAATTTTAAAGTTAACAGTAAAAAATTTCAAAATGCTGTAATTAATTCTAATGGAAAGATTGCGGTGGGTGCTGCAATTGGTGTTGAAAATAATGCTTACTTACGACTATTAGAATTATTAAAAGTTGGTGTTGATATAGTCTTTATTGATGTTGCTCATGCACATACAAAAACAACTTTACAGTTTATTGAAAAAGCAAAAAAAGTTTTAAAGAAAACTCCTCTTATAGTTGGAAACATTGCAACAAAAAAAGCTGCATCAGATTTAATTAGTGCTGGTGTTGATGCTATTAAAGTAGGTATTGGACCAGGATCAATTTGTACTACAAGAGTTGTAACTGGTGTTGGTATTCCTCAACTCTCCGCTGTGATGGATACATTTCAAGTTGCCAAAAAATTTAAAATTCCAGTAATTGCAGATGGAGGAATAAAAACATCAGGTGATATTGCAAAAGCTATAGCAGGTGGCGCAAGTGCTTGCATGATAGGCTCTTTATTTGCTGGCACTGAAGAGTCACCAGGAAAATTATTAACGATTAAAGGTAAAAAATTTAAATCCTATAGAGGTATGGGTTCGGTAGGGGCAATGCAAAAAGGGTCTTTTGATCGATACTCCCAAGAAGAAACAAAGAACGCAAAAAAATTAGTGGCAGAAGGTGTGGAAGGGATGGTTCCATATAAAGGTAAAATAGAAGATGTAGCCTATCAACTTGTTGGTGGCTTACGATCTTCGATGGGTTACACTGGGCATAAAACGATTAAGAAAATGCAGGGCAACTGTAAATTTGTCTTTATTTCAAAAGCTGGAGCTCGCGAAAGTAATGTCCACGATGTCATTATGTAATAATGTATCGAATCATAATTGAATTGATAAAATAAAATAAAAATGGTTTCAGCATTAACAAAACATAAAGTAGCAATTGTGATGGGTAGTAAGTCTGATTATACTACCATGAAAAATTGTGAAAAAATTTTAAAATTACTAAAAGTTAAGTTTGAAACTAAAATTGTTTCTGCACACCGCACACCAGAGAGAATGTTTAAATTTGCCAAAGCAGCGGAAGATAATAATATTTCTGTCATTATTGCTGGTGCTGGAGGCTCTGCACATTTACCAGGAATGATTGCGTCATTAACAACTATACCTGTAATCGGCGTACCTGTAGAAAGTCGTAAATTAAAGGGATTGGATAGTTTATTATCAATAGTACAAATGCCTAAAGGTATTCCTGTTGGCAGTGTAGCAATCGGTGAGGACGGCGCTATGAATGCCGGTTTATATGCAGCTTCCATTATTGCTCTTACGAATAAAGAAATTAAGAAAAATCTAAAAAATTATCGAAGTAAACAATCAAAAGCTGTTAAACAAAAACCATAAGTCATGAATACACCCACACTTGGTATTATCGGTGGTGGACAATTAGGAAGTCTTTTAGCAGATGCTGCAAAAAAAATAGATATACAAACCGTCATATTAAGTGATGATCCTGATGCACCTGGGAAACACTTTGCGACTAAATTCATTTTTGGTCAGTATGATGATGATACAACGATAAATAATTTTATTAATGCAGTTGATCTTGTTACATATGAATTTGAAAATATTCCCTTCGCAATATTAAAAAAAATTAATGAAAAGAAAAAAGTTTTACCAAAACCTGAAATTAATCAACTCATTCAACACCGAGAAACAGAAAAAAAATTTCTCAATGATAATAATATAACTACAACAAAATATGTAACTGTCAAAAATGAAAAGGATTTGAGTGAAAATGTAGACTTGCTTCCAGGCCTATTAAAAACAACAACGTTAGGATACGATGGTAAAGGTCAGTATAAATTAAACACTGTAGATGATATTACGAAAGAAATTGATTTTACAAAAGAATATATTTTAGAAAAACTCATTCATCTTAAAAAAGAAATTTCAGTAGTAATTACTCGTTATGATCAAAATAGTTATGAGATCTATGATCCTATTGAGAATGTACATGAAGATCAAATTTTAAAATATTCAACAATACCAAGTGATATCTCTGATGAGATACAAACAAAATCAATTGAGTCGGCAAAACAAGTTGTAGAAAAACTAGATTATATTGGAACGTTATGTGTAGAATTTTTTATTGATACTGATGATAATTTATATGCTAACGAAATTGCTCCTCGTGTTCATAATTCTGGACATCTAACAATGAATTCTCATAATATTAGTCAATTTGAAAATCATGTACGAGCAGTATGTGGCTTAGAAAAAATTGAGACAAAAAAATTGTATAATGCCAAAATGATTAATTTAATTGGTGATGATATAACACCGTATCGAAATAAAACTTTTAAGGATAATGAATTTTTTTATGACTATTTAAAAACAGAAATTAAACATAAAAGAAAAATGGGTCATATAACGATTATTAAAAAATAAATTATTAACTTAAATTAAATTGATCAGTTAGTTGTGTTACCAGTTGATATTTATTAGCAACATTTACTAAATCTTCCCCTTCACGAAAAGATTGTTTATCTAATTGTTTAGTTGGATCTCCGCCGGGCCATATTCGCCAACTATCATTATCAATGACATCAGATAAAACTAACGAGTTATCCGATACTTTAAAACCAAGCTCAAACTTAATATCTACCAAATGAATAGGACCATCAATTGTCTCAATAGTTTTCCATTTGTCTTCTATAAGCTCAAAACTTGGCAGAATAATTCCATTAATAGCTATTTCTAATTCTTGATCAGACAGTAATTTTTTGGTTTTCATTAAGCTTTTGCTTGTAACAGGTTGTTTGGCTGAAAATAACTCCCATTCTTCTCCAGTTTTTACAAATGGATCCGTAAATACACCCTCTTCCCATTTTCCATCTTTCAAAAATTGTCTTCTCGCTTCACTCTCATCCATTTGAACAGGTTCTGAAACATGAGGTGTAATCACAACCGCTTGTTTATGAAATATTTCCCAAACTAAGTTTTCAAATTGATGAGGATTACTTTTATCTTTTGCAAATTGAGTGTTTCTACTTAAATAACTTCCCCACGCATAGCGTCTTACTACAAATTCCAAAGGAAGCATATTACAGTTATGACTTAAAAGACTATTTGGCGAATCTTGTTCAATAAATGATGTCGCAATACCTGCCTTGCTTAGCATACTAAACACATTACTTGTTTGTTTTGTCTTTTGTATTCCAATATCTTTAATTTGCTCTTTCTTCGCTGCATCACCACCTGTTAAAAAATCTTTTGTTACAATTCGAATGATATTTTGATCATTTGTTTTCTCAATAATTTTTGTTTTTCCTTCAACTAAAAAAGAATTACTCATTAATATATCTCCAACCAATATCTTTTCGATAATATCCCTCATCCCAATTAATTTGATTGATTAAATTGTGAATATTTTCTCTAATAGTTTTTAGATCTTTACCCGTATTAGAGATATTTAATACACGCCCACCATTAGAGAGCCATTTGTTTTCTTTAAGCATTGTTCCTGCATGAAATAGATAGTCATCCGTTGTTAAAGTAAGATTTTCCAAATTATTAATTGGTGTCAATTTTTTATAATCCTCAGGATAACCATGAGCAGCCATTACTACTGTCATGGCATAATCATTTTTCCACTTAATTTTTTTTATTTCATTTAAGGTGCCTATCGCTGATGCATGAAGGAGTTCTAATAAATCTGTTTCTAATAGTGGAATAATTGCTTGTGTTTCCGGATCGCCGAAACGAACATTAATTTCAAGCAAATTTGGACCCTTATCTGTTAGAATTAATCCTGCATAAAACATTCCTTGATACTTGATGCCTTGTTCAGCAAGATGTTGAACGATAGGCTCAATAAATGTGTTGGATAATTCATTCATTTTATTTGACGAAATAGAAGGAACAGGTGTGTAGGCTCCCATGCCACCAGTGTTTAACCCTTTTTCTCCTTCCAAGATTTTTTTATGATCTTGTGCTGTTGTAAGTGGCAACACAAATCCATTTTTATCAACAAGTGAAAATAAACTTACCTCTTCACCAACTAAAAATTCTTCAATAACAACAACTGAACCAGCATCACCAAAAGAATTATCTTTAAAACATTTTATCAGTGCATCTTTTGCATCTTCCATTGTTTGACAAATAATAACTCCTTTTCCTGCTGCTAAACCATCAGCTTTAATAACAAGAGGATAGGATTGGTTTTGACAAAAAATGAAGGCATCATCATAGTTGTCAAATACGTCATAAGCAGCTGTTGCTATATGTAATTCTTTACAAATATCTTTTGTAAACTTTTTTGATTTTTCTAGTTCAGCTCCCATTTGATCAGGACCAAAGACTAATATAGCATTGTTCATTAAAAGATTGGATAATCCTTTAGTTAAAGGTAGTTCTGGACCTATCACTACAAGATCAATTTTACTTTCTAGGCAAAATTGAAGAATAGCATCATGATCATTAACATCTATGATAATCGATGAAGCAATTTCACTGATAGCATCGCTTCCAGGAATACAAAATAAATTAGAACAATTAGGAGATTGTTTTATACCATAACATAATGCGTGCTCTCTTCCACCATTACCAATGACAAGAACGTTCATGAAAAAAAATAATTCATTAATTAATTATTTGAAGCAAGACTTAAAAATGAAAGTTTTTTTAAGCTTTCGTCATTCAAGTAATCTAAAGGTCTGACTGGATACTCTCCTGTAAAATAATGATCAGTAAATTGAGGATTATCATTATCTCTTTGATCATAACCAAGAGCTTGATACAGACCATCTAATGATAAAAATTTTAACGATTTTGCTCCAATATATTTACACATTTCCTCTAAATTTTTGTTTGCAGCCAATAATTCTTCTTGGGTGGGGGTATCAACTCCGTAAAAGTCTGGATATTTAATTGCAGGTGAAGCAATACGCATATGGACTTCTTTTGCTCCAAAATCATAAAGCATTTTTATTATCTTTGTGGATGTTGTTCCTCGAACCAATGAGTCGTCAATTAAAACAACTTTCTTTTTTTTAATAGAACTTTGGTTAGGATTTAGTTTTAACTTTACACCTAAACTTCTAATTTGCTGAGTTGGCTCAATAAATGTCCTCCCCACATAATGATTTCGTATTAATCCTAACTCAAAAGGAATACCGGACTCTTGACTAAAACCAAGCGCAGCAGGAACACCAGAGTCTGGAACTGGTACGACTACATCTGGTTTTATATCGGTTTCTTTTGCTAAGTATGTGCCTAAATTTTTTCTATATTCATAGGCAGTTTTATTTTTTAAAATACTGTCTGGTCGTGAAAAATAAATATATTCAAATACACATGGTTTGATTTGTTTTTTTGGAAAAGGTCTTCTACTTTCAACTTTATTATCTTTAATAACTACAACTTCACCATTTTCAATTTCGCGTATAAATTTTGCACCTATAATATCTAAAGCACAAGTTTCAGAGGCAAGGATAAATGCATTTTTAAATTTACCTAAAACAAGTGGACGAATACCTAATGGATCTCTTGCACCAATCAATGTTCCATTAGCAATAATTGATAAAGCATAACCACCTTGAATTTGCATTAAAGCATCAATAATTTTATTTAAAATATCTTTCTTTTTTGAACGAGCTACAAGCTGAACAATTGTTTCGGTATCTGATGTTGTTTGAAATATTGCTCCTTCACGAACCATTTGCTCTCTTAGAAGAAGTGCATTGGTTAGATTACCATTATGAGCAATACTAATAGCTCCACCATGAAGGTCAGCATAAAAAGGTTGTATATTCCTTATTGTTTCACCACCCGTTGTTGAATAACGATTGTGTCCTATCGCTATTTTTCCCTTTAACTTTTCTAATGAGTGTTTCTTCGTAAAATTATCTCCAACTAATCCAAATTTTCTTTCTGAGTGATAGGAGTTGCCATCATAACTGATAATTCCACAACCTTCTTGACCACGATGTTGCAACGCATGCAAACCAAGAGCTGTTAAAGCAGCAGCATCTTTGGTTCCACTTATTCCAAAAACACCACACTCCTCATTAAATCTGGGAAAATGAAATTGCCTTACTTCGAATTTTTTTAAGAATTTTAGTCGATTTTTCATCTTACTGTTGTCTTGTTAAAAGTGTTTTTGCAACCATTTGTAATGCTCGAGGATAAACCTTATGCTCTTCTATCAATATTTTCTTTGAGAGTGATTCGGTATTATCTTTCTTCAAAATCTTTACTTTTTTTTGCAATATAATCTTTCCAGAGTCAATTTTAGCGGTTACGTAATGAACACTACAACCAGAATAGCTCGCTTTCGCCTTTATGGCCTGATCCTGAGCATTTAAGCCTTTGAAAGCAGGAAGATAAGATGGATGAATATTGATTAATCGCGATTGCCACTGTCTTACAAATTTTGTGTCTAAAACTTGCATAAAACCAGCTAAACAAATGATGTCTATATTTTTTAGATACTTTATGACTTTGTTTTCGAAATTTTTTCTTGGAATAAAATGTATGAATGGAATTTTATTTTTTTTGGCAATAGTTAAACCTTTTGCTTTGGAGTTATTAGAGATGACTAATTGAACCTCTACTAAACTTTGTTTTTTAAATGATGATTGTATTAATGATTCTAAATTTGAACCTCTTCCCGATATGAAAATAGCAACTTGTAATTTTTTCAACTAATTGTGCACCTTGATGATTTGTTAACTTCTATTTTGCCAATTTCAAAAATATCTAAATTTTCATCTTTTATTAATTGCTCAAATTCTTTGTAATTATTTTTTGAAATAGTCAAAATCAAACCCAATCCACAATTAAAAGTCTTCAACATTTCTTCATCTGAAATGTTAGCTAAGCTTTGAAACCATTGGAAAATTTCTTCATCACAAATAAATTTTTTATCAATCCTTGCTGATAAATTTTCAGAGAGCATTCTTGGTGCATTACCAATAATGCCTCCACCTGTTATATGCGAAATACCGTTGATAAGATTTGTTGTTAAAATTTTTTTTAAAAAAGGAAAATATAATTTTGTTGGAGCCATTAAGGCTGCTGCATTTGTTTCATAGGATGATTTAAATTCTGTCGCTTTATGTAGATCTATATTTTTATCTTTTAAAATTTTTCGAATGAGAGAATATCCATTTGAATGAAAGCCCGAAGATTTAATCCCATATAGAAGATCATCTTCTTTCATGACATCTTTTTTAGGTAGAATTTTTTTTCTCTCTACTGCACCAACACAAAATCCAGCAAAATCAAAATCGTCTTTTTTATAAAGCCCAGGCATCTCTGCTGTTTCACCGCCAATAAGAGAGCAATTATTTATCTTGCAAGCTTCAGTGATGCTTTTCATAATTTTTAAAAAAGAATTTTTATCAATCTTGGAAGAAGCATAGTAATCTAAAAAAAATAATGGCTCTGCCCCATGGCAAAGAATATCATTAAGGCACATACCAACGAGATCATGACCCAGACCATCTAAAATGTCAGTTTCAATACCTAGTAATATTTTTGTCCCTATGCCATCTGTTCCAGAGACTAATAAAGGATCTTCATATCCACAGTTTTTAAGATCAAAAATTCCACCAAATCCACCAATTTTATCAAAATTTCCGTTTCTGTTTGTTGATTTGCTTAGCTCATAAATATCTTCAACAAGGGCATCTGTATTTTCTATATCAACACCTGCTTCTTTATATGTTGTCATATTTAATTAGTTTTAAACGAATCGTTAAAGAGTAAACTATTAATATAGTAAATTAAGTTGATTCGTACTCATAATGACAAATACAATTCAGATTCTCTCCATTGAGAAGACAGGAAAAGAAAGTTCACTACAAAAAGAACATAATAATAAATCCATCAAAATTATAGATGGATATTTCTTTTCAAGAAATCTTGACGATGAAAAGTTCACTAAAATAAGTAAACTTATTTCTAATGACGTTTCTCAAACAATATTAACTAAAAAAAATATAAATAAGGTTTTATCTAGTTATAGTAATTTCAACTGGGTTGTAGAAATAAAATTTTTACCAGGTGTAACTGATAATATAGCTACAACAGTAAAAGAAATAATCAAAGATAATCTAAAAAGTAGTTTTAAAAGCTTTGAACTTGGTTCAACAAAAATTATTTTAATAAAAGGAAGAAAAGAAGATATTACTAAAATATCTAAAAATGAAGCGAATCCCTTAATTCAAACAATTAAGATTTATCCATTTAAAAAATTTTTAAATAATTTTAAAAAAAATCAGTTCAAAATAGAAAAGGTAAAATTACCGAAAAAAAAATATAGTAAAAAAGAAATTAATTTAGATATTTCTGATTATCATCTCAGCCTCATTGGTAAACTTGGTATTGAAGAAAATGATAGATCTAGAAGAGGAACACTTGGCTTAGATCTAGAATCTTTAAAAACCATAAGAAATTATTTTTCCACTATAAAACGTAAACCAACAGATGTAGAAATTGAAACATTAGCACAGACGTGGTCCGAGCACTGTAAACACAAAATATTTTCAGCTAAAATTGATGATATTCAAGAAGGTATATTTAAAAAATACATTAAAGGCGCTACTGAAAAAATTATTCAATTAAGAAAAGATAATTTTTGTGTTTCTCTTTTTACGGATAATGCAGGTGGAATTGAATTTAATAAAGATTGGATTATTTGTCATAAAGTTGAAACACATAATACACCTTCAGCCTTAGATCCATTTGGTGGGGCAATCACTGGAATTGTTGGTGTTAATAGGGATTGTCTTGGATTTGGGAAAGGAGCAAAACCTATAGCGAATACGTATGCATATTATTTAGCAGACCCAAATAAGAAATATCAATTATATCGTCAAAAAAATAAGGATCCAATGCTTCCAGCAAATTTTATTGCGAAAGGTGTAATAAGCGGTGTTAGAGTTGGGGGAAATTGTTCAGGTATTCCTACTCCTCAAGGTAATGTATATTTTGATGACCGGTTTGCAGGAAAGCCTCTTGTGTTTTGTGGAACAGTTGGGATTATTCCAAAAAAAATTAAAGGGAAATTATCACATAAGAAGAAAGCTAATCCAGGAGATATTATACTAATGGTTGGAGGTAGAGTGGGAAAAGATGGTATTCACGGTGCAACATTTTCTTCAGAGGAATTAGATCCTAATAGTCCAGTTTCTGCAGTACAAATTGGTGATCCAATAACACAAAAGAAAATGTCTGATGTCATCATTAGAGAATTGCGTGATGAAAATCTTTACTCGAGCATAACAGATAATGGAGCTGGAGGATTATCATCATCAATTGGAGAAATGGCAAAAGAGAGTGGCGGTTTTATAGTTAATCTTGAAAAAGTTCCTCTCAAATATAATGGATTATATCCTTGGGAGATTTGGGTTTCTGAATCGCAAGAAAGAATGACACTAGCAGTACCTCCAGCGAATGTAAAAAAAGTTATAAAGAAATTTAATGCAAGAAGTGTGGAAGCAACAATAATTGGTAAGTTTATTAAAAAAGAAAAAGCCATAGTAAAATACAATAAAACGGAAATTCTCAATTTAGATATGGAATTTCTTCATGAAGGTTATCCAAAATTAAATTTAAAAACATCTTTTCCAAAGATTAAAAAAGAAAAGAAAAAAATAATTAAGAAAAGTTCTTTGATAGATAAATTACATAAACTTCTTTCTTGTCCAAATATTGTATCAAAAGAATTTATAGCTACGCAATATGATCACGAAGTACAAGCTACCTCTATTATAAAACCATTACAAGGCGAAGGTAGAGTTTTTGGAAATGCTACAGCTATCAAACCTCTATTTGATGATGAAAAATCAATTGCTCTTTCTCAAGCTGCATATCCTCAGTACGCCGAAACAAATCCTTATGATATGGCTGGGTGCTCTATTGATACAGCATATAAAAATTTAATTGTTAGTGGTGCCAACTCAAAAAAAATTGCAATTCTTGATAACTTTTGTTGGTGCAGCTCGGATGAACCTGATCGCTTATATCAATTGAAAGAAGCAGCAAAAGCTTGTTATGATTATGCAGTTGCTTACCAAACACCTTTTATTTCAGGAAAAGATAGTATGTTTAACGATTTTAAAGGTTTTGATAAAACAGGAAAATCAGTAAAAATTTCAATACCTCCAACATTGCTGATTTCTTCTATTGGAGTGGTAGATAAAATTTCACACTTAACAAAAATGACACCTGATGATGATGATATACTTGTAGTTTTAGGAAATACCCGTAATGAATTACAAGATAGCGTTTATTCCAAAATTATAGGTTATGAAAAATCAAAAAATCCAGTAGTAAATAGCAAGGATGCACTTCGCACATATAGAAAGTTTGAAAAAGCTAATAAACTAGGAATTATAAATTCTGCAATTGGAATAGATTTGGGTGGAATTGGAATTGCAGTTACAAAGATGGCAATTTCTTCAAAGAAAGGTTTAACCATTGATTTAAAACTAAAAAATAAAATCTCAGTTGACCAATTTTTATTTTCTGAATCACAAAGTAGAATTCTTGTTTCCATGAAAAAAAATAAGTTAGCTAATTTTAAAAAAATATTTAAAGATTCTGATTATACAATTATTGGCAAATGTACGGCCTCAGATGTAGTTGAGTTTAAAGATAACAAAAAAATTATGAGAGGTAAAATTTCAGATTTTGCTAAGTCATACAAACAAAATATTAAAGGGTTATGAACGTATTAGTCTTATCAGGTTATGGTATTAATTGTGAAAATGAAACACTACATGCATTTGAAGTAGTAGGCTTTAAAGGAAAAATTATTCATATTAATGATCTAATACAAAATCCTAAACAACTTAATAACTATCAAGTATTCGCTATACCTGGTGGTTTTTCGTATGGTGATGATACAGGTTCAGGAAATGCAATGGCGAAAAAAATTCTGACCAATTTGTATGATCAGCTAATAGATTTTTCATTAAAAGATAAATTAATTATAGGCATTTGTAATGGATGCCAGATATTAATTAATCTTGGGTTAGTTCCAAGCCTAAATAAAAAAGATCCAGAAGTTGCAATGATTGAAAATAAATCTGGTAGCTATGAGTGTAGATGGATTGAGGTAAAAGTAAGTAATAATAAATCACCTTGGCTAAAAAATATTAGTACGATGCACTTACCTGTTGCTCATCAAGAGGGACAATTCATGATACCTGTTAATCTACTTAAAAACATCAAAGCTAATAATCTTATTGGTTTGCAATACATTGATCACCAAAAGAAATTAGCAAAAGGTCAATTCCCCTTTAATCCTAATGGATCTAAAGATGATATAGCTGCGTTAACAAATCAAAATGGGAATGTTCTTGCAATGATGCCTCATCCAGAAAGAGCATTTTATCATTATCATATTCCCAATTGGCAAAATAGTAACTTAAAAAAATTCGGTGATGGGTATAAAATTTTTATGAACGCAAAAAAATTCTTTGCATAAATTATACTGCTATATCTACTATTTTTTTCATAACAGTTGGCATTCTAGAGCTAGAATAAGATGATTTCTTTATCCAATTACTTTTTGATAATTTTGCTTTTTTAACATTTCCATAAAAAATTTCTGTTTCTAAATCAAAATGACTAAAAGAATATTCAAATGAACCTTTAGATTGTAATTTTGTTTTTATTTTTTGTATGTCTTGATCAGTAGACAATAATTTCTTATTTTTAACCCAGACATCATTTGGTACTTCAAGCATGGAGGCCAACATTCCTTTATTTGGTCTACTTCGCACAAGAATTTCATTCTTTTCATTCACAATTACATAAGCTCTTGTATACTTTATGGGCTTAATAGTTTTCTTTTTTATTTTTAAAGGAATATTTTGCTGTAAATTTTTTTTATATGATTGGCAAAATTTATTAATTCCACAAATATTACATTTAGGGTTTCTAGGAAGACAAATCTCAGATCCGTAATCCATAAAAGACTGAATTAAATTTGAAGAGTTTTTATCTGAGATAAATTTTTTTCCCAAATCTTTGAGTTTATTTTTGACTTTATTAATTGGTTTATCGATAGCATGTAATCTTACCAAAATTCTCTCAATATTAGCATCAAGTGGCATGACTGATTTATTATATCCTATTCCAAGAATTGCTTTTGCAGTGTAATCTCCAATACCAGGAAGTTGGATGAGCTCGTCATAAGTTTTTGGTATGTTATTTTTAAAATTTTTTTTAATTATTTTTGCAGACTTTAATAAATTTCTAGCTCTTGAGTAATAACCAAGGCCTGACCAGAACTTTAAAATATTTGGCTCTGAAGTTTGCGCTAATTTATTTAGTGAAGGCCATTTTAAAATAAAATCATTAAATTTATTTTTTACTGTATTTACCGTTGTTTGTTGGAGCATATACTCACTCACAAACACAAAGTATGGATCAGGTAAATTTAGATTATTTTTCTTCCGCCATGGTAAATTTCTGGCATTTACAGAATACCATTGAAGCAAAAACTTTATTACTTGTGTTTCGTGTTTAAACATATTGCTTTCATATTTAGGTACTATAAATTATTTATGCATATGGACAAAAAAAATATAAAGCAAAAAAGAACATTTGTTCCACAATCTATTGGAGATACTCTGAGGAAGGTTAATAGAAAATTTTCCTCTAAATATAACCGTACAGAATTTATAATTAACTCCAAATGGCCTGAAATTGCTGGTAGTTATTTTAAAGAATATTCAGAGCCATTAAATGTTTCAAGGGTGCGTGATTTTGAAAATGATTTAGGTGAGACAGTATATAAAAATTATTTAAATGTGAGTGTTGCCCCAGCCGCAGCCATTGAATTTCAACACTTTAAGGATACTATAATTGAAAAAATTAATACTTATTTTGGCTATAAAGCTATAATAGACTTGAGAATTCATCAAAATTACATACCTAAATATATTCATATGAAACAAAGTAAGAAAAAACAAATGGACAAAGAGGACATAGAATTTGTTAAGCAAAACGTTAAAGAATTTCAAAATTCCGATTTGAAAAAATCACTATTAAATTTAGGTAATAAAATTACAACTGAGGACAAATAATGAAAATTAAAATTTTATTTATTTCTATTATACTTTCACTACTTTTTATTAATGCCAAAGCAGCTGAAAATTCAATACTAGACGTTAAAGATAGTGATTTTTACATTGGGGAAGAAAATGCCCCAATCACAATTATAGGATATGAATCCATGTCTTGTAGTCACTGTGCAGATTTCCATAATAATACTCTAGAAGATTTAAAAAAAGAGTTTATTGACACTGGTACAGTAAAGTTTGTTTTCCGTGATTTTCCCTTCAATTATCCTGCTCTTGCTGGAAGTATGATTTTAAGATGTGTTCCCGAAGATGTAAGATACGATTATATGAATGGGCTTTATAAACTTCAAAATAGTTGGGTTAATAGAGATCATTCAAAAACAAGATCTGAGTTATACAAAATAATGCAAAGTGGTGGTATGCAGCAAGAAGACTTTGATGCATGTTTAAGTAATGTTGAATTAGAGAATCAGTTACTTGAGGGTGTAATGGAAGCTCAGAGAGAATATAAAATAGGTTCTACCCCTTCATTCATTATTAATGGAGTACTTTATTCTGGGAATAAAAACATAAAAGAGTTTAGACAAATCATAGATAAAATATTATCACAATAGTTGATGATTAATTTTAGGACCCTTAAAGTCAAAGGCTTTAAGTCTTTTGTTGAACCAACAGAAATTTTAATTGAAAATGGTTTAACAGGCATTGTGGGGCCAAATGGTTGTGGTAAATCCAATCTCGTTGAAGCTTTTAGATTCGTTATGGGTGAACTTTCTCCTAAACAAATGAGAGGAAGCGAATTAGATGATGTTATCTTTAATGGCACTGATGATAGGCCAGCATGGGATATTGCAGAAGTATCTATAGATTTAGACAATAAAGCAAGAAAAGCACCAAGTATTTTTAATGATAGTGATACCATTGAAGTCACTAGAAGAATATGGCGAGGTGAAGGATCGGAATATAGAGTAAACGGAAAAGAGGTCCGGTTAAAAGATGTTCAATTATTATTTGCTGATGCTGCAACTGGAGCTAGATCAACTTCAATGGTCAGTCAAGGTAGAGTTGGTGCTATAATAGCTGCTAAGCCTGAACAAAGAAGAACGTTGCTTGAAGAAGCTGCAGGAATTACAGGTCTGCATTCAAGAAGACACGAAGCTGAATTACGATTGAATGCTACTGAAAATAATTTAGAGCGTGTAAAGGACGTATTAAAAGCACAAGACGAACAACTTACAATATTAAAGAAACAATCAAAACAAGCTGAAAGATATAAGTATATTCAAAAAGATATTACAAAAGCAAGAGCAAGATTATTTTACAAAAAATGGATTGATGAAAAAGATAAATTAAAAAATGCAAATGAAAAAATTCAATCTGAAACAAATATTGTAAATGATCAAACACAAGTTGTAGCACAAATAAATGTTGAATTTGAAAAAGTCCAAGAAAGTCTTCCAAACCTTAGACTCCAAGAAAGTAAGATTGC
>CACBDX010000013.1 GCA_902538155.1 uncultured Alphaproteobacteria bacterium | reverse complement strand
CAAGAAAGAAAATTTTATTTTTATCCCCCTATCCTTTTGATGTTCAAGCAGGTCAAAGAATAAAATATGAAAAACATTATCCTTGTTTCAGAAAAGATTATGATGTGCACATTGATAGTTTTTTTGATAATAAAACATGGAAAGTTTTATATAAAAGAAAAGCAATTTTTAAAAAATTAATTAATTTTACGTACTCCAGTTTCCGAAGATTGTTTATCCTTTTTAAAATTCGAAGTTATGACATTATTTATATTCATATGTGGGTTAATCCTGTATTGTACTCAATTTATGAGAGATTATTTTATTTCTTTGGAAAAAAAATTATTGTTGATATAGAAGATAACATTTTAATAAATAAATATAACAAAATATATGAATTTAGTCCTTTCATAAGATCTAATGCTAAATATAATTTTCAAATTAAAAATGCTAATCAGGTAATTGCCAGTTCCCCTTATTTAGAAAAAAAGTATTCAGAAATAAATAAATTTAGTAATAGTAAATTTATTTCACCAACATTGGATAAATCTACATATAATGCATGTAAATTTCATTATGAAAAAGATGTAACAAATATTGGTTGGACTGGTACACATTCAACAAAAAAGTACATTAAGATAATTGAGCCTTATTTAAAAAAAATATCCAAAGTAAGAAATATTAAGTTTATAATAATTGGTAATTTTGACTACCATATTAATGATGTTAATTATGAAATAAAAAAATGGAGTAAAGAGACTGAAATATTTGATTTGTTATCTTTTGATATCGGAGTCTATCCTCTTTATAAAGACGAATGGTCACTTGGTAAAAGTGGCTTAAAGTGTTTACAATATATGGCTTTAGGAATTCCATCAGTCTCTACAAATTATGGCAATAATTTAAATATTGTTACAAATAATAATAATGGATATTTGATAGAAAATAATCAGTGGGAAGATATTCTAATTAAATTAATTGACTCTTCAAAAAAAAGAACTGAAATTGGTAAAAATGCATTGAATTATATTTCATTAAATAATTCTATTGAGGCTTTAAATAAAAAATATAGAACAGTT
Source organism: uncultured Alphaproteobacteria bacterium (assembly GCA_902538155.1). GTDB lineage: Bacteria > Pseudomonadota > Alphaproteobacteria > HIMB59 > CACPNW01. The sequence continues at coordinate 27,158 of CACBDX010000013.1, read as the reverse complement.
TTAGATACTTAATGGCTATTAAAAATAAAAAAATATATATTGCTGGTGCCGGGGGCATGTTGGGTCATGCTTTTTATGAACATTTTAAGAAAAATAATCATTTGGAGTGTTCTGATAAGGATAAAAATGAGCACTGGCTTAAGGAATTAGATTTTACATTTACAGATAAGTATTTTGAAGAAGTTAAAAATTTTAATCCTGATTATTTATTTCATATTGGTGCAATAACTAGTCTTGAAGAATGTGAATTAAATCAAGATTTAGCTTATAAAACAAATTATTTAGCTGTAGAGGATGCATGTAAATTAAGCAACTATTTAAAAATTCCATTAATATATATTAGCACCGCAGGAATATTTGATGGCAAAAAGGATTTCTATAATGATTGGGATTTACCAAATCCCTTAGGTGTCTATGCGCACTCAAAATTTTTAGGTGAACAAACTGTTATTAATAATGCTCACCAACCTTATGTTTTCCGAGCAGGATGGATGATGGGAGGAGGTCCAGAAAAAGATAAAAAATTTATTAATAAAATAATTAAACAAATTAAAGAAGGTGTCACAACCTTAAACATTGTTAATGATAAATTTGGAACTCCTACATACACTCATGATTTTGTAAAAAATATTGATCTTGTTTTAGATAATGAACTTTGTGGAATCTATAATTTAGTCTGTGAAGGTGTAACAAGCAGAGCTGATGTCACTGAAGAGATTTTAAAAGTTTTAAAGTTATCAAAAAAAATTTCAATAAATCTTGTAAATTCTGATTATTTTAAAAAAGAATATTTTGCACCTAGGCCATATTCAGAGAGATTAATTAATAAAAAATTAAGTTTAAGAAACTTAAATATAATGCGTGATTGGAAGGTTTGTTTATCAGAATATTTAAAAACGAATTTTAAAATATGAAATCTGATTTAATAGTAAAAGAATATTTTAATAATAGAGTTAAATTAATAATACCTAAACTATATAAAGATAAAAGGGGATATTTTTTAGAATCTTTTAATAAAAAAAAAATATCTAAAATAATTTCTAGCACTGAATTTGTTCAAGATAATATTTCATATTCAATAAATAAATTTACAATAAGAGGTATTCATTTTCAAAAACCTCCTCACAATCAATCAAAAATAATCACTGTTCTTGATGGTGAAATTTTAGATGTTGTTTTAGATATTAATCCAAAATCAAAACATTTTGGAAAATATAAATTATTTAAGCTTAATTCAGAAAATAACAACTATCTATATATTAGTGATGATTTTGCACATGGTTTTTGTACTTTAAGAAAAAATACTAAAGTGTTGTATAAAGTATCAAAATACTACAATCCTCAATCAGAAAAAACAATTTTGTGGTCGGATAGTAAGATAAAAATAAAATTCCCTAAAAGTAAAAAATATTTTTTATCTCCAAAAGATAAAATAGGTCATAAATTTGAAAATCTTCAAAAAACTTTTAAACTTTTTCAAAAATGAAGATTTTAATTACAGGAGGATTAGGATTTATAGGAATTAATTTAATAAAAGATATAATTAAAAATAAAAAAATAAAAATTTTTAACGTAGATAAAATATCATATTGTTCTATGCCTGAAGCTTTAGACAATATAAAAATAAATAAAAATTATAATTTTAAAAAAATTGACATTTATGACTATTCAAAATTCAAAAGATATTTTTTTAAAATTAAACCTGATCAAGTTATAAATTTAGCAGCAGAAAGTCATGTTGACAATTCAATTAAAAATCCTGATGTTTTTATTAAATCTAATATAATTGGAACTTACAATTTACTTAAAATTTGCAATGAATATTTAACCATTACAAAAAAGAAAAATTTTAAGCTCTTGCATGTTTCTACCGATGAGGTATTTGGATCACTAAATGAAAAATCTATAGCATTTACTGAAAATTCAAATTTTAATCCTAATTCACCATACTCTTCATCAAAAGCTAGTTCAGATCTATTAGTAAAAGCTTGGCATAAAACTTTTAAAATACCGATTTTAATAACAAATTGCTCAAATAATTTTGGACCATGGCAATTCCCTGAAAAATTAATTCCAGTAATAATAAATCAATGTATAAATAAAAAACCTATTCCTATTTATGGAAATGGCAAAAATATTAGAGATTGGATATTTGTTAAAGATCATATTCGAGCATTGAAATTAGTTTTATCAAAAGGAAAGATAGGTCAAACATATAATATTGGTACAAATAATGAAAAAAATAATCTTAAGTTAGCAAACTTAATCTGTGAATATTTTAATAAGAAGTATAAAAAAGATAAATTTAATTATCAAACCTTAATTTCTTTTGTTGATGATAGAAAAGGTCATGACTATAGATATGCAATTAATAACAAAAAAATAAAAAATCAACTAGGATTTAAATATAAAAAAAATTTCATGAAAAATTTAGAAATAACAATTAATTGGTACATTGATAACAAAGAATGGTTAAGAAAAAAAAGAAAAACAAAATAAATGTACTTGTAACTGGATCAAATGGACAGCTTGGAAAGTCATTAAAATATTTTTATAAAAAAAATTCTATTTATAAATTAATATTCAAAACAAAAAAGCAGTTAAATATTACTAAATATTTAGAATTAAAGAAATGTATAGAAGCAAACAATATAAAAATAATAATAAATACTGCAGCTTATACTAATGTTGATTTAGCACAAAAATATTCAAAAATTGCTAATTCAGTTAATGCTGTAGCTGTAAAAAAAATTTCTGATTTATGTAAAATTTATAATATTTTATTAATTCATGTTTCAACTGATTACGTATTTGATGGTTTAAAAAAAAAACCATATACTGAGCTTGATAAATGTTTACCATTGTCAGTATACGGTGAATCAAAACTAAAAGGAGATAAATATATTGTTCAAAAACTAGATAAGTTTATAATTCTTAGGATTGCTTGGCTTTATGGCCCTTTTGGTAATAATTTTTTTTCAAAAGTAATGTATAAATTTTTAGACAATAAAAATTATTATATGATATCAAATCAATACGCTTACCCAGCATCTTCAATACAATTAGCTAAAGATATTTTAAAGTTAATACCAATTATATTATTGAATAAATATAATAAAAAATATTTTGGTATATTTAATTACGGGCCATATCAGAGAAAAATTTCAAGGTACATGTTTGTAAAAAAGCTATCAAAATTGATAATCAAAAATGTCAGTTTAGTAAATAAGTATAAATTAAAAACAAATTCTATAAAAAATAAGTTTTCAAAAAAAAAGAATAATAATAAGCTAGAAATAAGGCCAAAAAACTCAATGTTAGAAAATATATCTTTTTTTAAGACTTTTAAGATAAAAAAACAAACATTTGATAATAATTTAAAGTTGAGTTTAACTATTTATTTAAAAAATGTTATTAATTGATTAATAATATGAAGGGTATAATATTGGCAGGAGGATTTGGTACAAGATTGTATCCAATGACAACTAACGTTTCCAAACAACTACTTCCAATTTATGATAAACCGATGATTTATTATTCCATAAGTACTTTAATGGAATTAAAAATTAGAGAAATATTAATCATAAGCTCAAAAAATTTTATTCCAATATATAAAGATATATTTAAAAATTTTAATAATTTTGGATTGAAGATATTGTTTAAAGAACAAAAATATCCTAATGGAATTGCAGAATCTTTTATTATTGGAAAAAAATTCATTGGGAGAGATAATGTGACTTTAATTTTAGGAGATAATTTTTTTTATGGAATAAATTATGACAAAATTGATCTTACAAAATTAAATAAAAATTTTGGCGCCAAAATATTTACATATAAAGTCAATGAGCCGAAGAATTATGGTGTAATAAGTATAAAAAATAAAGAGTATGTGTCAAAAATTGAAGAAAAGCCAAGAAATCCAAAATCAAATTTTGTAGCTACTGGATTATATGTTTACGACAATACAGTAGTTAAAAATGTTAAAATGTTAAAACCAAGTAAGAGAGGAGAATTAGAAATCTCTGATTTAAACAACTTATATATTAAACAAAAAAAACTTGAAGCTGTATTTTTAAATTCAGGTAGTGTTTGGCTTGATGCAGGAACAGCTCAAGATTTACTAAAAGCCTCCCACTTTGTACAGACAATTCAAGATAGACAAAAAATTCTAATTGGAAGTCCTGAGGCAATTGCTTTAAAGAATGGATGGATTACAAAATCAGAATTAAAAAAAATTATTAATAAGATGCCAAAGAATGAATATTCGAAAAACCTTTTGGAGATAATATAAAATAATTGTTATACTATAACTTTATATATCTTTTACCTGCGCTTGTTGTAATATTGAATCTAAAAGATAAAAATAAACTTTATGGTTTTGTAGAATATTTTTTCTTATTATTATTAGTAATATTTGTTGGACTAAGCTATCAAATTGGTGGTGACTGGATATGGTATTTAAGAAATTTTGAAATTTTTGGAAACATTAATATTTTTGATTTTAATTATTCCTACAACTATGGTTTTGTGTTTATCAATTGGTTTTTTTATAAAATTGGGGCAAGTTATTATTTCGTAAAAATATTCTGTGCATTATTACTTGTAATATCAATTAAATTCTTTTTTACATCCTTTAAAATCGATAGATTACTTGCTTATTGTATTTTCTTTCCACTAGGTATTGTGGTTATTTCTATGGGTTTTGTAAGGCAAGGTTGTGCCTTGTCATTCTTAATGATTTCTTTAACTTTTTTATTAAATAAAAAATACCTACAATCATACATTTTCTTTTTAATAGGAGTTTCATTTCATAAATCAATGTTAATTTTTTTTCCAATTTTATATTTAATTTCTCCAAAATATAAACTCATTATACCTTTTATTCTCTTGATCTTTATCTATTTTTTTTATGATCACTTGTCCCATTTAATTAAAATATATTTAGGAAGTGAAAAGGGTGTTCATTATGATGTATCAAGAGGTAGTTATATAAGAACTATAATGACCTTAATGCCAGCAGTATTGTATATAACATTTTTTAATACATTTGATATTCAAATAATAGCTAAAAAAATTTTATTATATTTTTCAATTTTTATAATTATAATTAGTTTTTTAACAATTTTATACCCTACATTTGTTGACAGAATTTTGTTATATCTTGTTTTTTTTCAAGCTATTATTTATTCTTTATTTTGTGAGTTATTTTCTCTAAAAAATAAAATGTATTTAAAGTCTATATTTGTTTTAATATATTTATTTATTCTTAATTTTTTTCTAAATTTTGGATTTCATGCCAATTTTTGGATACCTTACAAAAATATTTTACTATATATATGAAAATATTAATCTCATTAAATTCATCCTGGAATCTTTACAATTTCAGAATAGATTTAATTAAAAAATTAATTTATCTCAATCATGAAATTTATATCACAATACCTAAGGATGAGTATTTTCAAAAAATAATTAATTTAAAACTTAAAATAAAAGTTAATCAACTAAATATTGATCGTAAATCATTTAACATTTTTAAAAATTTGTATTTATTATTCCAATATTTAAAAATATATAATAAAATTAAACCTGATTTAGTTTTACTATATACGATTAAACCAAATATAATTGGATCAATTGCATCCTTTTTTTCGTTTAAAAAAATTAAAATTTATAATTTCATAACTGGCTTAGGCACTTTTATTTTTGAAAATAATTTAAAAAAAAAGATGATTTTATCATTGTATAAACTAGCCTTTTTAAATTCAAATACGACTATTTTGCAAAATATTGATGACTATAATTACTTTGTAAATAATAAAATTATTAAAGCATCAAGATGTAAAATTATACCAGGTTCAGGGGTTGATACTAATTTTTATAAATATAATATCAAGAATAAAACAAATGATTCATTTAATTTTTTATGTGTGTCAAGACTTATAAAACAAAAGGGTATTTTAGAGCTCGTGCAAGCAGCAAAAATTGTAAAAAAAAATTATCCAAATGTAAATTTTACAATAATTGGGTCAATAGATTATGGAAATTTATCAAGTATTGATGTGAGTGAATATGAACTTTTAAAAAAATACATCAAACATAAAAAATTCAGTGAATCAATTATTAATGAATTAATTAATTGTGATTGTTTTATTTTACCCTCTTACAGAGAAGGTACATCTATGTCTTTACTTGAAGCCGCATCTATAGGACGTCCAATCATAACAACAGATGTACCTGGATGTAATAATATAGTTTCTGAGGGTTTAAATGGCTATTTGTGTAAGTCAAAAGATGTAAAAAGTTTATGTGATTGTATAATAAAAATGCTAAATACTAATTTACAAGACAGACTAAAAATGGGACATAACTCTAGAAAAGTTGTAGAAAATAAATTTGATAAACAAATTATAAACGAACTAATAATTAATGAAATAACAAGAAAATGATAATAAAAAATATTAATATTGGAATATTCGGCTTAGGTTATGTTGGTTTGCCTTTAGCCATTGAATTTGGAAAAAAATTTAATGTATTTGCCTATGATAATAATAAAAAAAGAATCAATGATCTTAAAAAAAATATAGATAAAAACAATGATATAAAAAAAAAAGACTTTCAACTATCTAAATTTATACATTTCACTAGTCATTTAGATCAACTAAAAAAATGTAATGTATTTATTGTTGCAGTCCCCACACCAATAACTAAAAGTAAGAAACCTGATTTATCATATATAAAATCAGCATGTAAAAATGTTGGGTCTTTACTAAAGTCAAAGGATATCATTATATTTGAATCAACAGTATATCCCGGCCTTACAGAGGAGGTATGCGTACCTATATTAGAAAAAAAATCTAAATTGAAATTCAATGTCGATTTTTATTGTGGTTATTCACCAGAGAGAATTAACCCAAACGATACTAAGCACAATATAAGAAATATTGTTAAAATTACTTCTGGATCAAATAAAGAAACTGCAAACTTTGTTGATAACTTATATAAAAAAATTATTAATGCTGGAACTTATAAAGTTTCATCAATAAAAATTGCCGAAGCAGCAAAAGTTATTGAAAATGCTCAAAGAGATCTAAATATAGCATTTGTTAATGAATTAAGTATTATTTTTGACAAATTAAATCTTGATACTTCAGAAATTTTAAAGGCAGCTTCAACTAAATGGAATTTTATTAAATTTCAACCAGGTTTAGTGGGTGGTCATTGTATTGGAGTTGATCCATACTATTTAACATACCGTTCTAAAAAATCAGGATTTAATCCAAGAGTAATTACATCTGGGAGAGTAACAAATGATAAAATGTCTGATTATGTAATTAACAAGTCTATTAAAAATTTAAACAAAGTATTTAATAATAAAAAATATAAATTTTTAGTTTTAGGTTTAACCTTTAAAGAAAATTGTTCAGATTATAGAAATTCAAAATCTATAGAAATAGTTGAAAAGTTAAAAAACAAAAATCACCAAGTAGATTGCTTTGATCCTCTTATAAAAATTAAAGATTTTAATCAAAAAAAATCAATCAAAATGATAAAAAAAATAAAAAAACAATATTATAATTGTGTAATATTATCTGTCGGACATAATTATTTTAAAAAAATTGGATATAAAAAAATTAATAGTTATTTATTACCAAATGGATTGATATTTGATATAAAAAATATTTTGCCCAAAAATAAAAAATCTTTGTATTTATAAAATAATGTATATTTTTTTTAGTTTTATTACATTTCTTATTTTTTTATCAGTATATAGACTTATATCTTTTAAATTAAAATTAGTTGATATTCCAGACCATAGAAAAATACATAAAGGCAAGATTCCATTGATTGGTGGTTTAATTATTTATAGTAATATTTTATTATATAGTTTTTTCTTTGAAAACGCTTATCACATTAATATAATTTTATTTACTTCGAGTATATTGATCATTTTAGGTGCTTTAGATGATTCTATAGAATTGGGTGTCACATTTAGGTTGATAACACAACTTATGTGTTGCCTGATTGTTATTGGATCAGGTCTAGTTATAAAAAATTTAGGTGATTACATGTATTTTCCTAACATAGAAATAGGTATCTTATCAGTTGTGTTTACAGTTTTTTGTGTAATGGGTTTAACTAATTCATTTAATTTTATTGATGGCATAGATGGATTGTGTGCAAGTTTATCTTTGATTGCAATTATTACAATTTTGCTTTTGTCATTTTCAAATGGTTCTTATGTAAATTTTAAAGATTTTAATTTCATAGTACTCATATGTGTATCAATTAGCTTATTTATATTTTTTAATATTACTAATTTTAGTAAAGTTTTTTTGGGAGATTCAGGAAGTATTTTATTAGGCTTTTTTGTTTCTTGGCTTCTAATATACGCATCACAAAATGAATTTGAATTCATTCATCCTATTCTTACTATATGGTGCGTTACACTACCTACTTTTGATATTATCTCGGTAATTACAAGGAGATTAGTCAGGGGAGCAAACCCTTTTAAGCCGGACAGAACACATGTTCATCATATATTGCTAAAACTCGGGTTTAGTCACAATTTTACTCTTACAGTAATTTTGATTTTATCAATTATATTAAATCTAATTGGCTGTGTAATTTTTTATATTTTTGGCCCCGCTCCATCAGTTCTTACATTTATACTACTATTATCAATTTACGTACTTTTTATGTTTTATTTATCAAATATTATTAAATCTAATTAATTTTTTTTAGGACATCGATTAATTTATCAACATCATTTTTTGAATTATAATGAACTATACTAATTCTAACAACTCCATCAATAGTATCTATGCCTAAAGATTGTAAACATCTCCATGCATAAAAATTATCATTTCTAGTTGCTATATTATTTTTAACTAAAATATCGCTTAATTCTCTCGATGACATTTTATTACTTGTAAAGGAAATAGTTGGCGCCCTATCTTTATTGATTATTTTACTTTTACCAATTAAATTAAAATGTTTACTTTTATTTAAGTAATCTAATATAGGGTTTGCAATAATTTCTTCATGATCAGAGATTAGTTTATTTATTTTTTTTATTTTTTCTAAAATACTTGAGTCTTTATCATTAAAATGGTGGAGATAAAGATTCTCAAAATAATCATAAATTCCAATAAGTGAGGCTAATTCTTCATGATTTGGACCTCCTGGATTGATTGTATAAGGATATTTACCATTTAGAAATTCATGATTTTGATTTGGTAATTTTTTTAATATTTCTTCTTTTCCATAGAGAAGTGCAAGATGTGGGCCATAGGTTTTGTATAAACTAAAGGTGTAAAAATCTACGCCTAACTCTTTCACATCAGGAAATCCATGAGGAGCAAAAGAGACACCATCGCCTATAACCAATGTATTAAATTTGTGAGCAATTTCACATATTTCTTTTAAATTATTTATTGACCCAATGATATTAGAGCAGTGAGTTACAGCTAAGATTTTAGTTTTATTATTAATTAATTTTTTTAATTCAGAAATTTCTAATTCATGTGAATTTTTATCAAATTTCCATTCTATTATTTTTGCACCTCTATCTCTCAATCTTCTCCATGGGCTTATATTAGCTTCGTGATCTTGATTTGTTACGATTATTTCATCTCCTGGTTTGATAATAAACTTCAAAGCATTTGATAGAACATACAAATTTATTGAAGTTGATCCACCAACTAATATTTCATTTTCTTGAGCATTAATCATTTGAGAAAAATATTTTGTAGCTTTATCCATATTATTCCCTGCAATTTTTGACATTGGATACTCAGCGTATGGTTGAACTTTTGTAGAAGTCATAAATTTAGTTAATTTATCAATTACATTTCTAGGAACATAACTCCCTCCAGCATTTTCAAAAAAAGACCAATCTTTTGATAGTGGGTCTTTAAATGCAGGAAATTGTGATCTAACAAAGTCAATATCAAGTTTAATGTTTTCTTGTGTCAAATTTACCTCTTATTGTATAAATCTTATTTTAATATAAAAAATACAAATTAATAATAATTTTTTTTGATATGTATGATTGATAAACGTAGGTTTTATATTAATGGAAATTGGGTAAATCCAACAAAAAAGAATGATTTTAAGGTTGTAAATCCATCAAATGAAGAAGAATATGCAGTTATTTCTTTAGGCAATATAGATGATGTAGATTTAGCAGTTAATTCAGCAAAAGATGCTTTTTTAACTTGGAGCAATGTAGATAAAATAGATAAAATTATTTTATTAGAAAAATTACTAAAAATTTACAAAGCAAGATGGAACGAAATCACCCAAACTATGTCAGATGAAATGGGGGCGCCTTTAGATTGGTCATCTTCTGCCCAAACATCTTCTGGAGCTGATCATATTGATGATTTTATAAAAAGACTAAAAGAATTTGAATTCGAAAAAAAATTTAATGATAAATCTAATAATTACATTGTATATGAACCTATTGGTGTATGCGGTCTTATTACTCCATGGAATTGGCCTATAAATCAAATTACATTAAAAGTTATCCCAGCATTAGCAACTGGATGTACAATGATTTTAAAGCCTTCTGAAATAGCACCATTATCAGGTATGTTATTTGCAGAAATAATTCATGATGCTGGTTTTCCATCTGGTGTTTTTAATTTAATTAATGGTGATGGTGCTGGTGTAGGTACAGATTTATCTTCACATCAGGATATTGATATGATTTCTTTTACTGGATCAACAAGAGCAGGAAAACTTATTTCAAAAAATGCAGCTGAAACAATTAAACGAGTATGTTTAGAGCTAGGAGGAAAAGGTGGCAATATTGTTTTTGCTGATTCACATCCTGAAGCAGTAAGAGAAGGTGTTAGAAATATTATGAGTAATTCTGGTCAATCTTGTGATGCACCAACAAGAATGCTAGTTGAAAAATCAATCTATAAAAGAGCAGTAGAGGAGGCGGCTGATGAGGCAAATAAAATCAAAGTTGATATTGCCTCTAAGAATGGAAATCATATCGGTCCAGTTATTTCAAAAAAACAATATGATAAAATTATTGATCTAATCAATAGTGGTATAAATGAGGGTGCTACACTCGTGGCTGGAGGTCCTGAAAAACCAAATGGTCTAGAAAAAGGTTATTTTGTTAAGCCAACAATTTTCACAGATGTAACTAATAATATGAGAATTGCAAAAGAAGAGATTTTTGGACCAGTATTATCTATAATTCCATTTGAAAATGAAGATGAAGCTATATCAATTGTTAATGATACATCCTATGGTCTAGGAAACTACGTTCAAACTCAAGATAAAGAAAAAGCCAAAAGAGTTGCAAGAAAATTTAGATCAGGAGGCGTTTATATAAATGGAAATAGCGCTGATCCAGGAACTCCCTTTGGTGGTTATAGACAATCTGGTAATGGAAGAGAGGGAGGTGATTGGGGTTTAGAAGAATATTTAGAAATAAAAACTATCTGCGGATGGGAATGATCTAAACTTTAATATTATTAAAATAATTTAGTCTTCCTATTATTTCATCTCTTTCAATATAATATCCTTGAAGATGTCTATTTCCAGAGTTTGGATCAAATTCAGTCCTCCCATGTAATACTCTTCTGTTGTTAAAACAAAATATATCACCTGCTTCTAATCTAAAATCAATTTTAAATTTTTTGTTTTGAAGTAGTGATGCAAAATATTGGTACGCTTCATAAAATTTTTTCATTTTTTTTGGATCAACATCAACCGCTCCCATTGCAGCCATACTAAATCTAATATCATTGAAATCATTATCTTTTGTAAGTGTTATTATTGGTGAATGAAGAATTCTGACAGCTTTTTGAGTATAATCAGTATCTTTGAATTTAACGTGAGTTTTTGTTAAAATATTAAAAACATTTTTTTCATTTTTTTTTAAATAATTTGCAACTGCAAATCCATCTACAACAGATGATAATCCACCATTAGCTTCATTCACTAAGCAATGAAGAAACTGGTAACCAGGAGCATATTCAAAATAAGGTAAGTCGGTATGATTTCTTAATGCATCTGCCGTATAAGCAGTGTTATTTGGCTTTGGAATGTTAATTACTTCAAAGGGAGTTCCGAAAAATGTTTCTCTATGATGGCTTATTCTATTTAATATTTTGAATGCTGATTTTTTGCTAGTTGGTGCATTTTTAATTAATGCAAAACCATAAGTATGAAGTAAATTTAGCCATTTGCTTAAATGTTTATCATTTTTTATTACACTATTATGATCAACAATAATTTTCTTTAAATTTTTTTTTAATTTACCATCCCAAAAAACATAAGGTGATTTATATTTTTGTTGATTTATTTCGGTATAACAATGATCTCTTAACCATTTTAAATTAAATTTGCTAGTATGATCACCTTCACTCCAATCAATATTGAGTTTATTTTTTTCAATTTTATACATTTTAGGAAATATATTTTTACTGACAGTTAAAATATTAAATACTCTCATATTTGCAGTAGGATGTATTGCTGTTGGACAATTATCTCTTAACCACATAAAATGAAATTTACTTTTAAAATTATCTTTCCATAATATACTTAAATGATCATTCTTTTTTTCTAATTTTTTTACATGATATTTGATACTCATTTTGAAATATTTATATCTGAATAAATTAACTTAGTATATTTAATTAATTAATGAAATCAAAAAATAATAATCTGTTAGGAATTTCATTTATGTTATTATCCATGTTTTGTCTTAGTATAAATGATATTACTTATAAATATTTAAGCTTTCATTTTCCCGTATGGGAATCAATATTCTTTCGAGCATTAAGTGGAAGTATCATTGCAACTTTCTTAGCAATGTATTTTGGGTTCGATAAATTAAAAACTAAAAAACCAGTTGGACATGCTATCCGAGCTCTATCTGCTTCTGCTTGTGTTGTATTCTATATTTATGGAATTAATCATTTAATGTTATCTGAAAATATAGCTATTGCACATTCTGCTCCCATTATTGCTGCTTTTCTTGCTGTACCAATACTCGGTGAGAGAATTGGGATTTTTAGAACAACTGCAATATTAATTGGTTTTATCGGTGTGTTAATTATTGTTAAGCCCGGTACTGACTTGTTCAAATTAGAAACACTCTATCCTTTAATATCTGCAGCATTTATGGCTTCTGTTTATTTATCAACTAGATCAGTAATGAGTACTGATTCAAGTGTTGCAATTGTTTTTTATTACTCTTTTGCATTATTAATTACTTCAATAATATTTTTCCCTGATAATTTTATTATGCCAAATGGAATTCAATTAATTTTTGCTATGAGTTTAGGTGTGATGGGATCACTAGGACATTTATTTATGTCTCAAGCAGCTAAATACGCAGATGTTGCAATTACTTCACCCTTTGAATACTCATCTTTTATATTTGTAGGAATTATGGGATATTTAATTTATTCTGAGGTTCCAACTTTAAGTATTTATTTAGGGGGAACAATAATTATTAGTACTGGAATATTTATAGCTTACAGAGAAAGAAAAAATAGCTAAATTAAAAAATTATTTCTTTTAAATTTTTCTTCTTATATTTTTGATTTCTTATTTTATTTAAAATATTTTTTTTACCTCCACACATTAAAAATTTATTATCAATATCTTCATCTTTTAAAGGATTATTTTTTCCTCCTTTAATATGTAATATTTTTTCAATCAATATACTTCCATCATTCATTATTACTTTAATTATATCAGGATACTTAGGGTCATAATCTTCAAAATTATTTGGCACTTTGTACGTGAGTAGTTTAATTTTTTTAACCATGTTTAAACTTTTTTTATTTTTGGAAATATTTAAACTACTTAAATCAAATTTACCATTAATGAGAGCAGTTGCTAAACAATAACTCAATGAAAATCTAGCTTCAGTAGAATTTTTAGGTATATGAAATTTTGATACTCTGAACCAAGGTTCTGGAAACTCAATTGTAATAGATTTAATATTTTTTTTTATAAAAATTTTTTTATTTAAACTTAATCCTCCTTGTATTACTCTTTGTGAATAACTACAAACTGGCCAAAACTTAATGAAATTTGGAAATTTAATTATTGCATTTCCTAAATCTGATTTTTTAAAATTATTATTTAATTTTTTAGAAAATTTACTACCATACAATTCAATAAATCCTCTCTCAATATTCCAAATATCTTGATTAGCTGTCCCTCCATTTTTTGCAAGTAAGGCTGATTGTACCCCTGCCTGAGAGGCAAACCCTACATGAAAAGCTTTTATATCTGTGCCGAATTGCTGTTTTAAACCAGATGAAAAACTTGTTGCAATAGAAATTGCATTTGCCATTTGATCTGCATTTAATTTTAACACTTTAGATACTGCTGCAGCAGTTCCAATCACACCTATTGTGTTTGCTGAATGCCATCCTTTATAATAATGATCATAGCTTAGTGCTTGTCCTAATTTTATAATTAATTCATATCCTACTACCCATCCCTGATATATTTCCTCAATTGAAATATTTTTCATTTGAGCAATAGATATTAGAGCTGAAAAAATTGGTGCACTAGGATGAGATCCTGCAACGTATTCGTAATCATCAAAGTCTATAGACGCTGATCTGACTCCATGTAAAAAACATGCTGTAGAAATAGATAATTTTTTTCCTCCACCAAATATCTTAATTTTTTTTGAATAATTATTTTCTAGACAGTATTTTAAGGCAACCTTTGATTGTTTTTCTTTAACACCTGATAATATACAAGCTAGGGTATCTATGAATGCATTTTCTGCTCTTTTATAAGTTACCTTATTGATATTAATTTTTTTTTGTGATGCCCAATTACAAAATTTTTTATGAAAACTCATTTTTTATATTTTGCTATCATTGTAATTTCTTGTTTTTCATTAAGAATTCTTCCAATAATTTCATCATCTCGATTTTCACCAATTTCTACAAAGAAATTATTGTTATATACAAGAGGCGCTGTAGCTTTATATTCAAAAGAATTGAACTCAATCTCGTTTTTTCTTGCAAGATTTAAAAGATAAGTTGCTTGAAGAGGCGCATGGACTAATAATCCTATATGACCCTCATAATTTTTTGTATAATCATTATCATAATGAATCTTATGTCCATTAAAAGTTAAAGCAGAATATCTAAATAGCAAAGTTGATGAACTAAAAATTTCTACTTTATCAATTAATTTTAATTCGTCTTTTATTTTAGGAGTAACGGAGTTTTTATTTATTTTTTCTCTATAAACAGCAGTTTGATCTTCTGATATTATTAATTTATTTTTATTTAAATATTCATGATTAATATTTACAAAACATAGATTGCCTGATCTACCTTCTTTAAATTCAATACTTGAAATTGTTGAATTTTTTTTAATTTCAGATCCAATTTCAAATTCATCAAATATTTTTATTTTACCACCAGCCCACATTCTAATTTTATAAGGTAACTCAGGTAAGAAAATTCCTAATTTTGTATTTCCATCTTTGTCTAGATCAATTATTGAAGATACATCTGGGCATAAACATAAAAAAATTCCCTCAGGAACAGTTTGATCACTTAAACAGTTTTGATCAATTGTTTTTTTTAAATGATCAACTAATCGAGGAGTAATAATATCACTTCTTGAAATTTTCTTTCCGATCCAATCTTTGTAATTATTCATATTTAATTTACTCGAGTTTACTTATAAATTAATTATTAGTATAATTTATATTTTTTAAAAATGAAAAAAACATTTGACTATATAATAGCAGGAGGAGGTTCTGCTGGCTGTACATTAGCCTCAAGATTATCTGAAAATAAAGATATAAAGGTATTACTGATAGAAGCAGGGGGGTCAGGAAAAAGTTTATTCACTCAAATGCCCGGTGGTAACGGATACATTTTTGGAAACCCTAAATTTGATTGGGGTTTTGAATCAATACCTCAACCTTCTTTAAATAATAGAAAAATTTTATACCCTAGAGGTAAAGGACTAGGTGGATCTTCTCTTTTAAACGGTATGATTTATATGAGAGGCGCTCCAGGTGATTTTAATAGGTGGAGACAAAAGGGCTTAGAGGGTTGGTCATATAATGACGTATTACCATATTTCAAAAGATCTGCTTCAGCTTTTCATAGAGAAAAAAATGAATATCACTCACATTCAGGTCCTTTAAAGCTTACACCAGCTGGTAATTACAATTCTATCGATAAAGCATTTATTGATGCATGTGTTGAAGCTGGGGCAGAAATAAATAATGATTTTTACAATGGTAATCTCAATGGAGTAGGCCGATATGATGTTAAAGTATGGAAGGGAAAAAGACAATCATCTGCAGAAGCTTATTTGAAATTTAAACCTAACAACTTAATAATTTATAAAAATACATCTGTAATAAGAATTATAATTGAGAAAAATAAAGCTAAAGGATTACTTTTATCAAATGGTGAAGTTTATGCATCATCAGAGGTAATATTATCTTTAGGAGCATTCGGTAGTCCCAAATGTTTAATGTTGTCAGGAATTGGTCCAGAAGAACATTTAAAAGAAAAAAATATAGAATTATTAATTAACTTACCTGGAGTAGGTGAAAACCTTCATGATCATCCTGTTATGCCAATGAATTGGGCTTTTCAAAACAACAATTTAAGTTTCTCTAAATATCAAAGGATCGATAGAGCTATTATTGTGGGATTAAAATATATTTTATTTAAACAAGGATTAGCCGCAGCTCCTTTTTGGTCAACAAATCTATTTCATGCAATAAGAGAAAAAGATATGCCTGAAATACAAGTGTTTATGACACCTATGTGTTTTAAAGAAGAAAAAGATAACTGGTCTATGAGTTTAAATAATTTATTAAATTTTGGTTCATTATTTTTTTCTAGAGGTAAAAAAGCTTTTCCAGGATTACACTTTCAAATTAATTTACTAAGACCAAAAAGCACAGGAAGTGTAAAACTTAAAAGCTCAAATCCTAATGATGAACTTAATATAAATCCAAATTGGTTCATCGATCCATCTGATATGGAAGATATGATAGAAGGGATGAAACATACAAGAGAAGTATTGTCAAAACCTAGTTTAGCTAAAATTGTTTCAGAAGAATTACTTCCAGGAAAAAAAATCAAAAGTGACGAAGATTTAAAAGAGTCAGTTCGAAATCATGTACAAACAGGTCATCATCCTGCATCTACTTGTGCAATGGGTTCAAGTAATAATAAAATGGCTGTACTTGATAATCAGCTTAAAGTTAGGGGAATAGACAATCTGAGAGTAGTAGATGCTTCTTCTTTCCCAGATATGATAAGTGGAAATATAAATGCATCTGTAATTATGTTAGCAGAAAAAGCATCAGATATGATATTAAAAAATTAATTAATCACAAATAAGTTGACCAATGAAAATATTTAAGTTTAAATAAATTATGTCTGAAATTCAAACCTACAAATTTTATGCAGGAAATCGATGGCATGAACCTTCTTCTGAAAAATATTTTGAAAGTGAGGATCCGTCTATAGGAAAAGTATGGGCAAAGATCCCTGATTGTAATGAACAAGATATTAATCTCGCGGTATCATCTGCTAAACAGGCTTATTATGATGGTCCTTATGGTAAAATGCATCCAGCAGAAAGAGCGAGAACATTAACAAGAATTGGAGATATTATTGCTAAAAATGCAGAACGTATTGGGCAAATAGAAACTAAAGATAACGGCAAACTTCCCAAAAATATCACTCCTTCTTTAACTAGCTGGCAGACTGAGAGTTTTTATTATTATGCAGGCATGTGTGACAAGTATGAAGGTAGATTGATACCTTCAGAGGTTCCAAATATGCATAATTATTTAAAATGGGAACCATTTGGAGTTGTTGCACTTATTCTTCCTTGGAATTCACCAATTGGAACATTAATCTGGAAATTAGCACCAGCAATAGCAGCAGGCAATACTGTTGTAATTAAACCTTCAGAAAGAGCATCATGCTCTACATTAGAGTTAATGAAAATTTTAGAAGAAGCTGATCTTCCAGAAGGTTTGATAAATGTTGTTACTGGTTTTGGTGCTACAACTGGAGCGCCTCTTATTGAACACCAAGATGTTAGGATGATAAGTTTTACAGGCGGAACAAAAGGGGGGAGTGCAGCAAGTTTAAGTGCATCCAAAAATGTTAAACCTATTATTATGGAGTTAGGGGGTAAATCACCACAAATTATATTCAAAGATGCTGATTTAAGTTTATCAGTAAATGGAGTTGTGTCGGGTATATTTCCAGTTTCAGGCCATAGTTGTATTTCAGGATCAAGGATACTAGTGCACAAAGATATAAAAGATAAATTTACTCATAATTTATTAGAAGTTGTTAAAAAGGCTAAAGTTGGTCACCCAAATGATGTTGCAACACAAATAGGACCTATAGCAAATAAAGAGCAATATGAATTTATTTTATCTAAGATAGAAGCAGCTGAAAAAAGAGGTTTAAAATTATTAATTGATGGGAGAAAAGAACAAAAGTCTGAAGGATACTATATTGGACCAACTATTTTTGACAATGTTCCAAATGAAGATGATTTAGCTCAAAATGAAGTATTTGGACCTGTAGCTTCAATACAAACTTGGGAGGATGAAGATGAAGTAATTAAAATTGCAAATGATACTATCTACGGGCTTGCAGCAGGTATTTGGACTAATGATACTAATAAAGCTATACGTTTAGCAGATAAGATAGAAGCTGGAACTGTTTATATAAATAATTATTTTAATGCTTCTACTCAATCACCAGTCGGAGGCTTCAAGCAATCAGGATACGGTCGTGAAAATGGATGGGAAGGAATGCAAAGTTACATGCAGACCAAATCTACATGGTTAGCAACCAATCCCTCCCAACCAGATCCATTTTAAAATGAGTTTAAAAAATCGCCATGAATGGAATTGGCAACCAACCTTACCAATTAAATTATCGCCAATATTAGATTGGCCACCAAATTTTTTATTGTTTTTCAAATGGCTAGCTTCTTATTGGCTTCACATTAGTTCAATTATAATTGAAGTTATACTTGCTATATTTATATTCTATTTGTTTCACCCATCTGCTGAAGAAATGAAAAATTTTTCTTTTTCGTGGATTGCACAGTTATGGATTAGAAATTGTATTTTAATCACTCTTGTTGCTGGTTCTCTACATTTTTGGTTTTATTACTTAAAAGGACAAAGTAAAAAACTTAAATTTGAAAAAAAATTTATAGATGAAAAAGTAAAAAAATTTACTTTCAATAATCAACTTTTTGATAATATTTTTTGGACAATTATAAGTGGTGTTACTATATGGACAATATTTGAAAGTTTTTATTTTTGGGCAGCAAGTAATGATATCGTTCCTATCATGTTTTGGTATGATAACCCTTTTTGGTATGGAATATTTTTTATTTTAATTCCTATTTGGTCAAGTGCGCACTTTTATATTATTCATCGATTATTACATTTTACTTTTCTCTATAAAACTGTTCACAATTTACATCATAGAAATATAAGTCCAGGACCTTGGAGTGGCATATCTATGCATCCTATCGAACATATTTTATACTTTTCAACAGTAGTTATACATTTTGTTGTTCCGTCAAGTCCAATACATGTACTTTTTCATTTTTATCAACAAGGATTAAATCCAGCTTTTAGTCATTCCGGCTTTGATAGTATTGTGATCAAAGATAAAAAAAGATTAAAAGCAGGTGATTTCTTTCACCAACTTCACCACCGATACTTTAATTGTAATTATGGAACTATAGAAATGCCTTGGGATAGATTTTTTGGAACTTTTAATGATGGTACAAAAAAATGAGAAATTATTCTTTCCAGTTTGGTTCTCTCTTTTCTAAAAAAGCTTCAATACCTTCTTTGGAATCATCATGTAGCATATTTTCCGTCATTACATTTGAAGTAAAAGTATAGGCGTCTTCTAAATTCATATCTTTTTGTTTGTAAAAAGCTTCTTTACCAATTTTAATAGTATTAGAAGATTTAGATGATATTTTTTTAGCAATTTGAAATACATTTTCTTTTAAACTATCTTCTTCAAAGACATCATTTATTAAACCAATCCTTAATGCTTTATTTGCATCTATAAGATCTCCAGTGAGAAGCATTTCCATAGCTTGCTTTTTACCTACAGTTCTTGATAATGGAACCATTGGTGTAGAACAAAATAATCCAATATTAACACCAGGAGTTGCATATTTTGCTCTGCTACTTGAGTAAGCTAAATCACAGCTAGAAATTAACTGACAGCCTGCTGCAGTAGCAATACCATCAACCATAGCTATAACTGGTTTATTATTTTTATTAATTTTCAGCATAAGTTGAGAACACATTTGAAATATTTTTTTAAAATAGCTTTCACCTTTGTCATTTTGCAATCTTTGTGAATTTAAATCTTTTAAATTATGTCCTGCACAAAAAATATTACCTTTTGATGATAAAATAATTACTTTTACTTCATTATCTTTATCAGCAATGTCTAGCACTGATGTTAATTCATTGATCATGTTTTCGCTTAAAGTGTTTTGGTTTTTCTGATCATTAAGAATAATATTAAAAATATTATTATTTTTTTCTGTTAAAATTAAATTAAAATTCATTTAATTGATTTGAATTTCAACATCTTTAGATAGTGAATTAGCGATAAAACAATACTTATGCGATCTCTCTTTCATCTTTTTCATTTCTTCATCAGTAATAGTAAAATTATCTTCAAATACTATGGCTGGATTTAGCTCTATTTTGTTAACGTACATTCTTCCCTCTGCATTTTTTCCTAAATACGAAATTGCTTTATCTTTGTAATTAATAACTGGCCATTTCATTTTTGCAGCTAAAGCTAAAAATGTCATCATAAAACAACTACTTACAGCTGCAGCTAGTTTTTGTTCTGGATTAATATTAGTTTCGCTTCCTCCATAATCTGGAGATGATCCCGCATCAATAGATACATTTTCGTTAAGAATTACTGTGTGATCAGTTAAGTATTTTCCAAATTCGAGTTTTTGATCTCCTAATTCCCACTCTAATTTGATTGAATGACTCATTTTAAGAATAATTAAAAGGTAGTGAGCACACTTTACCTTTTCTCTCAATATTATCTGGTGTTAATACGATAACATCCTGCCCATCATTCCAATAATCTCTATCAACCATTGATAGTCCAATATTGGTTTTTAAAAATGGTGAATAAATACCAGAGGTGATATTACCAATTTGAAATCTATTTTTTGAGTATACAGGAAAAGGTATTGTGCAGGGAGGAGTCGGGGACCCTTCAAAAGTAATTCCTTTTATTTTTTTTTCTATTCCATTTTTTAATATTTCTTTTAGTGCATTTTTTCCAATGAAATCATGAGATAAATTGTTACAATAATTATCAAATCCACATTCAATTGGATTATTTTCTAAAGTAAATTCATTACCATAGGATAATAAACCACCTTCTATTCTATCAATTAAATTCGGACATCCAGGTGAAATATTAAAATCTTTTCCTGCTTCCCAAATAGTTTCCCAAAGTTTTTTTCCTAAACTAAAACCTTTAAGATAAATCTCAAAACCATCTTGTTTACTATATCCTGATCTTGCGATTATCTGTTTTGTTCCTTCAAATTCAAAAAAAGAAAAATGAAAGAATTTTAATTTTTTAATTTTTTCTCCAAATATTGATGACATTAATTCTTCAGATTTTGGACCCTGAATTGCTAGAGGGTAAATATCTGGCTCTATAATATCAACTTTAAAATTTCTTCCTACAGCCAAGCCTTTTGCCCAAAGTAGAACGTCTGAGTCTGCAACTGATAGCCAATATTTATTTTCACTTAATTTTAAAAGTACAGGATCATTTATCATCCCTGCATTTTCATCAATCATTGGATAATAGTAACATTTACCAATAGGCATATCTTTTATTGATCTTGGAGACATGAGTTGTATTAATTTTGTAGCATCTTCTCCTATTATTTGAACCTGTCGTTGACATGAAACATCCCAAATTTGAGTATTTTTAGATAAGTGCCAATAATCTTCTTCTACTGTTGCTTTATATGATTTTGGAAGAAGCATATGATTAACTACAGTAAAACCACTTACACCAGCCTCAATTACTTTCTCGGTATAGGGAGTTCTCCTAATACGTCTAGACATGTTTAATCCTGAATTACTCATTTTATTTAGACCACCATATTGAGTATCCATTTGGAGAAACAATTAAAGGTATGTGATATTTTTTAAGAGGATCTTTCATTTTAAATTTAACACTTATTGAATTAATTATTTCACTAGTATTTTTAAAATATTTACCAGAATTAATTATCATTTCATAATCACTTTCACAATCTTCTTTCGTTAATTTAAATTCTTTAAGCATTCTTCCAGAGCTATCTGTTTTATCTTCTAGAAATACAACTTTGTTATTATTATTTATTTTATAAATAACAATTTCTACATCACTTGCATGAGTGCCATCTATTGAGTTTAGTAAATGTGTAGAAAAAATTGCCATAACCTACTCTATAGACGCTTTATCTCTTTTATCACTAACTGCAGCAACTATTGGACTTATAACACCTTTAGCCTTAACATTTACACATGCAGTTTTACCACTTTCTAACGCTCTTTTTAAAGCGGGACCTAAATCTTCTCTTTTAGTAACTAATTCTCCATGTCCTCCAAAACCCTCAAATATTGAATGAAATGGAATATCTCTAAAATCAGTTGCAAAGTGTTTCCCACTTTCAAATAATCTTTCTTGTTGTTGAGAAATACAGTCAAGACCTCCATTGTTATCGATAACTACAACAATAGGTTTTTTTTCTTGAAATGCAGCTTCAATTGATAATCCGCCAGATAAAAATGCACCATCTCCACTTATTAAAACAACATTAGATTTAGGATTAAGATTTTTCGCTGATACTGCAAAAGGAACTCCAACACCTAACATGCTAAAAGTGCCTGGATGCAATATTCCTCCAAGTTTTTTACCTTTTGATCCAGCAATATTAATTGCAATCTCAGACCAGAAATGTGTGTTTCCACCATCAATAACTAACCAATCATTTTCAGTTAACACTTCTTGAACATCTAAGGCTAACTGAAGAGGATGAATTTTTCCACCTTCTTTTTTAGCCTCTTCAGTTTCTTTATTTAAATCATTTAATGTTTTATCAATCCAATTTTTTTTCTCTTTTTTATTCTTATCAAACCATTCATTATTTAATTTCCATTTACTATTTTTCTTTAATTCTACGAGTTTATCCAAAAAGACTCCAGGATCACAAAGTAAATTAATATCTGCCGCTCTATTTAATTCTATTTCTTCATGTGATCCATTAATACAAACAAGCTTTGTACTTTTTGGAAAAAGTGGAGGATTACCAAAATTCATTTGATTATCAAGACGTGCACCAATCATAAGAACCAAATCTGATTCATTGAGAGCCATCTTTGATGGGGGGTATTGATGAATATCTGCAAGACCCATATATGTATCCGCCTCTTCACCTAAAAGTTTTTGGTGGTATGGTATATTAAATATTGGAATATTTAATTCAAACCCGGCTTGCTCTAATTTTTTTTCTGCACTAGACCACCAAACTCCATGCCCTCCAATAAAAACTGGTTTTTTAGCATTAATTGCAAGATTAAATATTTCATTTAAACTCTCAGGATCGGGCCAAGCTTTTGCTAGAGGTTTTTTTTGTTGAGTAAATGGTCTTTCTTCTAAACCTGCATCATCTGCAAATGATGAAAACATTATATCTACTGGCACACTTAAATGTACTGCACCTGGATAACCATTTGTTGCAATTCTATAAGCTTTATC
This sequence comes from uncultured Alphaproteobacteria bacterium, assembly GCA_902538155.1. Taxonomy (GTDB): domain Bacteria; phylum Pseudomonadota; class Alphaproteobacteria; order HIMB59; genus CACPNW01. Next base: position 3,306 of record CACBDX010000013.1, on the reverse strand, counting down.
TACGAACTCCCTTATTCTATTGCCATCTGTTATACTGGCACTGTATTTTGTTAAAGGTGCTGCAATAGATACATCATCTATTTCCTTAAAACCGCCTGATCCTTGTCTTTTTAAGCTACTAGATCCAGTTATAAAAATAACAGGGGATCTTTCACCCCAAGCTTCCATCATTGAGGGTACTGCATTTGCGAAACCTTCTGGCCCCACAATACAAACAGATGGTTTTCTTGATATTCTAGTATGACCATCAGCTAAATGACCAGCAATTTGTTCATGAGGACAATTAATTACATTAATTTGACACTCCATAAATCCTTCAAGTGCTGGATTACAAAAACCTCCAGAAAGTGTAAAAACATTATCAATACCTTTGTCTCTAAGAGCTCTTGCAACTAATGCCCCACCTCTAATCTTTTTATCTCCCATCTTAATACTTTATATCCTGAAAAAATTTCTCTGCTATAATTTTTTTATCAACTTCATTTATATCCGTTAAACCCACTAAGCCAAGATTTGTACTTAACTCTTCTTTAATTAGGTTTATGATTCTTCTAAGACCTCTTGCACCATCCGCACCTATGGCGTACATTAAAGGTCTACCAAACATAACAAAGTCAGCTCCCAGAGCTAATGCGCGTAAAATATCACTACCACTTCTAATACCACTATCAAAAAGTATTGGAAAATCGTCTCCCAAAGCTTTTCGTATTAATGGCAAAGCATTAATAGAAGCAGTAGCACTATCTAATTGCCTTCCACCATGATTTGATACTTGAATTGCATCAGCACCAGCCTCTTTAATTTTTATAGCATCTTCAGAATTCATTACTCCTTTGATTATTAATTTTCCTTTCCAAGCCTCTCGAACCCTTTTTAGGGTATTCCAATCAGTTGCTCCTCTACTTTCTTTTCGTCTAAAAATTTGATCACCACTTTTAGAGGTAACATAATTCATTGGTTGTGGAGCGCCTTTAAACAAAGTTGTTAAACTCCATTGAGGATGTAGTGCAAAATCTAAAAATTGTTTTGGACCTATTTTAAATGGATAGCCAAAACCATTTCTGTCATCTCTTGCTCTTCTTGAAAGAATAGGTACATCAACAGTAAGAATTAAAACTTTGTATCCTATATTTTCTGCTCTTTTTAATAATTCCATAATAAATTCTTCACTTTGAAAAATATATATTTGCATCCACGAATGACCTTCTGAAAAAGTAAACATATCTTCTAACGTAGTACTAGAAGCCATTGAAACACATGTTGGAATATTATTATACGCACTTTCTTTTGCTATCATTTTATCTGCATCAGGCCATGAAAGATTTGTCATTCCCATTGGTGCAAATCCAAATGGATAATCAAAATGAAAATCAAATATTTTTTTACTTAAATTTCTATTCTCAACATTTCTAAAAACCTTAGGCTCAAGTCTAATTTGATCTAATGCTGTACTATTAATTTCAGCAAGTTTGTCATCTCCTGATGCTCCATCAATAAAGTCAAAGACTAATTTTGGTAATCTTTTTTTAGATAATCTTATTGCATCATCAATTGTGTGAATTTTTGTGCTAGGTTTAATGAGTTCATTCATTTTAATATTTGTATTCTAATATAATTTATAATTCTATTATAAAATATACTAGTTTTTTGAAATACCCTTCCAAGGTATTGGACTAGATGGAATATCCTCTTTTAAACCTCTTTGTATTTCACCTTTCTCATCATACATTGGTAAAGTACAAATTTCACCTTTTTGCACACTACCATCATCACAACTAACATCTACTATTGTGTCTGGTCCAAATTCTGCATTATCCATATGAACTATAGCAACACCACAAACTTGAAATGGTGACCATGTACTTGAAGTTACAATTCCAACTTTTTTATTATTAATAGAAATTTCAGAATCAACCAACGCAAAGCTATTTTCCACTCTCATACCCCATGTTAAGCAATCTTTGCTTGCATTTAGTAAATAATCTCTTCCAATAAAATCACCTTTATTAAAATCTATAAATTTTCCTAATCCAACAGCAAATGGAGATCTGTCTCTTGTAAAATCTCTCCCTGCAGACAAGAGACCTGCTTCAATTCTTCTACATCTAAATCCTGGAGAGGCTGTAAGGATCATTCCCATTTCTTCACCCTTACTGAGTATTAAGTCTCCAATTTTTTTTGAATCATTTTCTGGCCTTAAATAAATCTCCCAGCCAAGTTCATTTGTAAAACCTGTTCTGCTTATAATTACTTTTTCTGAAGCAATTGAAGTTTCAACCCAATCAAAATAATTAAAATTATTTTTTAATGGTTGATCAACTAGTTTTTCTAAAAGTTTTAGAGATTTAGGGCCTTGTATTTGACTAACCCAAACGTTTGGATCTTTAATTTCAACATCTAAATTTTTTGAATGAGCTTTGTACCAACTGTATAAATGTCCATCACCTTGGGCAAACCAAAATTTATTTTTTTCTAATCTTAATAATAATCCATCTGAAATCATTCCTCCATCATGGTAACAAGCAAATTGATAGGAGCATCTTCCAATTTTAACTTTTGAAATATCTCTAGGAAATATTTGTTGAAGTAAATTTTCAGCATCCGGACCAGATATTTCGTATGGATGCTCACCTGTATGACGTAAAATTATTTCTTGTCTAGCTTTCCAATACATTTCATCTGCTGTAGCATGAGATAATTTTTCAAGTGTAAATCTACCATCAGCGTAGTTAGTATATTCGGGGTTAAGTGGTAACTCTTGATAAGTAAGAGGATGTATTTTCATGGGTCTAGCCAAATCTAGAGATCTACCAGTTTCTTTAATAACTGGCTTTACAACAAATCTATAATTACTAACTAAATCTCCCATAAAATTTATTCAACTTATCACAAAATAATGAAAAAAAAATTTTAAAATAAATTCTTAATAGCTTCAATATGTCGTGGTTTTACTTCACAGCATCCACCAACTAGAGTAACACCTTCATTTAAAGAATTTGAAACAAACTTTTTATATTTTTCTTCTCCAAATTCTTCAATTCGACTTCCAAGTAACTCAACGGGATCAATATAATCATAATGTCCTTCAAAACCCTCTGAATTGAATTTTTCTTTATTACTAGTAGGCAGTTGTTTAAATAAATTCATTTTATAACCAAATGGAAGCTTTTGTTTATTGAACATAGGAATACTCAAATTAACAATTTCAGGTGATACGCAGGCTGATACTATGCCGCAACAATTAAATTTTTGTATAGTTTCAAAAAGTTCATCAAGACTTTCTCCAGATGGTAATTTTCCATCATA
>CACBDX010000012.1 GCA_902538155.1 uncultured Alphaproteobacteria bacterium | reverse complement strand
AAAAAGTTAGATGTGAAATCCCTGGGCTCAACCCAGGAACTGCATTTAAAACTAGTGATCTAGAATTTGGTAAGGGTTAGTAGAATTTCCAGTGTAGAGGTGAAATTCGTAGATATTGGAAAGAATACCAGAAGCGAAGGCGACTAACTAGGCCATTTTTGACGCTGAGATACGAAAGCGTGGGTAGCAAACAGGATTAGATACCCTGGTAGTCCACGCAGTAAACGATGAGTGCTAGTCGCTGGTACAATAGTATCAGTGTCGTAGCTAACGCATTAAGCACTCCGCCTGGGAAGTACGGTCGCAAGATTAAAACTCAAATAAATTGACGGGGGCCCGCACAAGCGGTGGAGCATGTGGTTTAATTCGAAGCAACGCGAAGAACCTTACCAGACCTTGACATGGTATGTTTGAATTACAGAATCGTAATTCTTCAGTTCGGCTGGCATACACACAGGTGCTGCATGGCTGTCGTCAGCTCGTGTCGTGAGATGTTGGGTTAAGTCCCGCAACGAGCGCAACCCTCATTTTTAGTTGCCATCAGGTTATGCTGGGCACTCTAGAAAAACTGCCGGTGATAAGCTGGAGGAAGGCGGGGATGACGTCAAGTCCTCATGGCCCTTACGGTCTGGGCTACACACGTGCTACAATGGTGGTGACAGAGGGCAGCAATATCGCAAGATAAAGCTAATCCCAAAAAACCATCTCAGTTCGGATTGGACTCTGCAACTCGAGTCCATGAAGTTGGAATCGCTAGTAATCGTAGATCAGCGTGCTACGGTGAATACGTTCTCGGGCCTTGTACACACCGCCCGTCACGCCATGGGAGTTGGTTTTACCTTAAGCCGGTGCGCTAACCGTAAGGAAGCAGCCGTCCACGGTAGGGTCAGCGACTGGGGCGAAGTCGTAACAAGGTAACCGTAGGGGAACCTGCGGTTGGATCACCTCCTTTCTAAGGATATTGATAATTAGTTCGCTAGTTATCCGGATTGTTGTCTATCTATCTCTTTTAAATATTAGCTAGTACTGGGTGCTTATTTAATTATATTGGGCTGGTAGCTCAGTTGGTTAGAGCGCGCGCTTGATAAGCGTGAGGTCGGAAGTTCAAGTCTTCCTCGGCCCACCAATAAACAGGGGGATTAGCTCAGCTGGGAGAGCGCCTGATTTGCATTCAGGAGGTCAGCGGTTCGATCCCGCTATCCTCCACCAAAAACTAATATTAATCTTATTTTATCTTTAAATCGTAAATATGATAATTAATAACTGATCAAAATAAATTTTTATTTGATAAAATACGTACAAAATTTTTCTCTGTACGTAATTGCAATCAAGCGCAAAAGGGCATTTAGTGGATGCCTTGGCATCAAGAGTCGATGAAGGACGCGGCAGGCTGCGAAAAGTTAAGGGGAGTTGTCAACACACTTTGATCCTTAAATATCCGAATGGGGAAACCCAACTCTTATGAGTTACTTATTAGTGAATTCATATCTAATAAGAGTAAACCTAGTGAATTGAAATATCTTAGTAGCTAGAGGAAAAGAAATATATTCCGTTAGTAGTGACGAGCGAAAGCGGACCAGGCCAATAATAAAATTATAATAACTAGAACTTTCTGGAAAGTTAGACCATAGTGGGTGATAGTCCCGTATAGGTAAAAAATAATTTTGTTTTCGAGTAGGGCGGAACACGTGAAATTTTGTCTGAATATGGGGAGACCACTTCCCAAGCCTAAATACTCCTTGATGACCGATAGTGAACTAGTACCGTGAGGGAAAGGTGAAAAGCACCCCGATAGGGGGAATGAAATAGTATCTGAAACCGAATGCCTACAAGCAGTCAGAGCTTCCTTGAGAAGTGATGGCATACCTTTTGTATAATGGGTCAGCGACTTAGTCTGTGCAGCAAGCTTAAGCCGTTAGGTGTAGGCGAAGGGAAACCAAGTCTTAATAGGGCGTTAGTTGTACGGATTAGACTCGAAGCGGGATGAGCTTAATATGAGCAGGTTGAAGATGCAGTAACATGCATCGGAGGACCGAACCAGGAAACGTTGAAATGTTTTTGGATGACTTGTGTTAAGGGGTGAAAGGCCAACCAAATTCCGCTATAGCTAGTTCTCCGCGAAAACTATTTAGGTAGTGCGTTATGTGAATGATATCGGGGGTAAAGCACTGGATGGGCTAGGGGGAAGCGATTCCTACCAAACCTAACCAAACTCTGAATACCGATACTCTATGCATAGCAGACAGACTATAGGTGCTAAGGTCTATAGTCGAGAGGGAAACAGCCCAGATCACCAGTTAAGGCCCCCAAATAATGGCTAAGTGGGAAAGTATGTAGAAAGACCAAGACAGGCAGGAGGTTGGCTTAGAAGCAGCCATCCTTTAAAGATAGCGTAACAGCTCACTGTTCTAATTAAGTTTTTCCGCGACGAAGATGTAACGGGGCTAAAGCCATTTGCCGAAACTGTGACTTTGTAATTATTGCGATAATTACAAGGGGTAGCGGAGCGTTCTGTAAGCCGTTGAAGATGTTTTGAAAAAAATGTTGGAGGTATCAGAAGTGCGAATGCTGACATGAGTAGCGATAAAGAGTGTGAGAGACACTCTCGCCGAAATCCTAAGGTTTCCTGCGTAAAGTTAATCTGCGCAGGGTTAGTCGACCCCTAAGGCGAGGCAGAAATGCGTAGTCGATGGGAAACAGGTTAATATTCCTGTACCTTCTGAGAGTTGACGGATTATGTAAATAGTATTTTCTTATTGGATTGAAAATGCTGTGAAATAGTTCCTGGAAATAGCCTCAGAATATAGATCGTACCTAAACCGACACAGGTAGGAAGGTAGAGTATACCAAGGCGCTTGAGAGAATGATGTTGAAGGAACTCGGCAAAATGCTCTTGTAACTTCGGAATAAGAGAGACCAATCTTTAGGCAACTAATTATTGGTGGCACAGAATAGGGAGAAGCGACTGTTTATCAAAAACACAGGTCTCTGCTAAGTCGTAAGACGATGTATAGGGACTGACGCCTGCCCGGTGCCGGAAGGTTAAATGGTGGAGTGCAAGCTCTAAAATGAAGCCCCGGTGAACGGCGGCCGTAACTATAACGGTCCTAAGGTAGCGAAATTCCTTGTCAGGTAAGTTCTGACCCGCATGAATGGCGTAACGATTTCTCCGCTGTCTCCAACATCAACTCAGCGAAATTGAATTCTCCGTGAAGATGCGGAGTACGTGTAGTTAGACGGAAAGACCCCGTGCACCTTTACTATAGCTTTACAGTGGTATTAGGAAAATAATGTGTAGGCTAGGTGGTAGACTTTGAATCATGAGCGCCAGCTTGTGTGGAGTCAAAAGATGAAACACCACCCTTTATTTTTTTGATATCTAACCATCATCCATTATCTGGATGTGGGACCCTGTATGGTGGGTAGTTTGACTGGGGCGGTCGCCTCCCAAAGAGTAACGGAGGCGCGCGATGGTAGGCTCAGGCTGGTCGGAAATCAGCTTTAGAGTGCAATGGCAAAAGCCTGCCTGACTGCGAGACGTACATGTCGAGCAGAGTCGAAAGACGGTCATAGTGATCCGGTGGTTCCGAGTGGAAGGGCCATCGCTCAACGGATAAAAGGTACGCCGGGGATAACAGGCTGATACCCCCCAAGAGTCCATATCGACGGGGGTGTTTGGCACCTCGATGTCGGCTCATCACATCCTGGGGCTGGAGAAGGTCCCAAGGGTTTGGCTGTTCGCCAATTAAAGTGGTACGTGAGCTGGGTTCAGAACGTCGTGAGACAGTTCGGTCCCTATCTGCTATACGAGTTGGAAATTTGACAGGATTTGTCCCTAGTACGAGAGGACCGGGATGAACGTACCTCTGGTGTACCAGTTGTTCCGCCAGGAGCATCGCTGGGTAGCTATGTACGGACAGGATAACCGCTGAAAGCATCTAAGCGGGAAACCCACCTGAATACTAGATTTCCCAATTAGAGTCGTGGAAGACCACCACGTTGATAGGTTAGATGTGGAAGTGTAGTAATACATGAAGCTTACTAATACTAATAACTCGATTGGCTTGATTACAATATCGTACAGAGAAAAGTTTTTTACTTATCAGTTTCCTGGTGACAATAGCAACAGATAAACACCCGATCCCATTCCGAACTCGATCGTGAAAGCTGTTAGCGCCGATGGTACTTTGTCTTAAGGCATGGAAGAGTAGGTCGTTGCCAGGATTTTCCAAATAATTATTTATCAAAACCTCTTAAATAATTATATAAAGAAATATGAGAATTTTCGTTACAGGCGCTGACGGTTTTATAGGCTCACATCTTACAGAAAAACTTATTGATTTAAATTTTGACGTAAAGGCTCTAAGTTACTATAATTCGTTTAACAACATTGGTTGGTTAAAAAATATTAATGAAAAAAAACTTAAAAATTTAAAAATCGTTAGCGGTGACATTAGGGATTTTAATTTTATTTATAATGAAACAAAAAATATTGACGTAATATTCCATCTTGCGTCACTAATTGGAATTCCCTATTCTTACTTGTCTCCTAGAAGCTATGTTGACACAAATGTTATTGGAACACTTAATATATTAGAAGCTACAAAACAAAATAAAATTTCAAAATTAATTCATACATCTACGAGCGAGGTATACGGAACAGCAAACTATGTGCCAATAGATGAAAATCATCCATTAAGTGCTCAATCACCATACTCAGCATCAAAGATATCTGCTGACAGCCTAGCTTTTTCATATTTTAGTTCATTTAATCTGCCTGTAACAATTTTAAGACCATTTAATACTTTTGGTCCTCGTCAATCAAATAGGGCTATAATACCAACAATTATAACTCAAATAGCTAATTTTAGAAAAAAAATTAAATTAGGAAATCTTACAACAACAAGAGATTATACTTATATTGACGATACTGTAATGGGTTTTGTAAACTGCATAAGTTCGAATGATATAAATGGAAAAACAATTAATCTAGGAACTGGAAATGAGTATTCCGGTGAACAAGTTCTAAAAATTATTTCCAATTTAATGAAAATAAATACATCTTATAAACAAGATAATAAAAGGTTTAGACCAATCAAAAGTGAGGTGCATAGACTTGTATCGGATAATAAATTAGCTAAAAAACTAATCAAATGGAAACCTCAATATGCTGGAAAAAAAGGTTTTGAAACTGCACTTACAAAAACTATAAATTGGTACTTGGATCAAGAAAATTTAAGGAATTTTAATACAGACTATAATTTATAAAATATAAAATGAGTAAAATTCAATTAAACAACCCTGTTTTAAATGGAAATGAAAAAAAATACTTACTACAATGTATTAAATCTAATTGGCTCTCAGGATCGGGTTCATTTGTAAAAAAATTTGAAGAAAAAATAACTAAATTTACTAAAGCAAAATATTCAACAGCCATAATAAATGGAACTTCGGCATTACAGCTTGCAATTAGACTGGTAGGATGTAAGCCTAATGATGAAATCATAGTTCCTACAATTACATTTATAGCTCCTATTAATGCTGTAATTTATAATTTCTGTCACCCAATTTTTATGGACTCAGATAATTATTTTAATATTGATGAAAACAAGTGTATTGATTTTATTCTTAAGGAAACTTTTTATAAAAACGGAAATACTTACAATAAAAAAACTAGAAAAAAAATTTCAGCAATAATTGTGGTTCATGTCTGGGGTAATGCTGCAAATATGGTTAATTTAATCAAACTTTGTAAGCAAAGAAATATAAAAGTGATAGAAGACGCATCAGAGAGTTTAGGTACATTTTATAAAGATAGGCATAAAAAACAACACACTGGTTTAGTTGGTGATATCGGCTGTATATCATTTAATACAAATAAAGTTATAACATGCGGAAGTGGTGGTATGATTATTACAAATAACAAGAATTATTATTTGCAATCAAGATATCTTTCTACTCAAGCAAAAAATAATGAAATTTATTATATTCATAATTCAACAGGTTATAATTTTAGACTAAATAATCTTAATGCTGCTGTTGGTTTAGCACAAATTGAAAAAATAAATTTTTTTCTTAAAAAGAAAAAAAAATTATTTAATTATTATCGAAAAGTAATCAATCATAATAATTTTTATTTAATGGATACACCACAATATTCACTAAATAATAATTGGATGAATATTTTAAAATTTTCTAATAAAAAAATATTATTAAATGATTTAATCAATTTATTTCAAAAAAATAATGTACAAGTAAGGCCAATTTGGTTTTTAAATCATAAACAAAAAATGTTTAGAAATTATCAAAACTACAATATTTCAAATGCTCAGAAGTTATTAAAAAATTCACTTTGCTTACCTTCAGGAGCAGATCTTAATGATTTTCACATAAATAAAATTATTAGATTACTTAACAAAATATGAAAAAAATAATTATTATTGCAGAAGCTGGTGTTAATCATAATGGAAGTATTACAAATGCAAAAAAGTTAATTGATGCAGCAGCTAGAGCAGGCGCAGATATAATAAAGTTCCAAACTTTTACAGCATCTAGTTTGTTAACTCTTAAAACACCTAAAGCAAAGTATCAACTCAAACATACAAAAAAAAATGAATCTCAATTTCAAATGCTTAAAAAATTAGAATTAAGTAAAGAAGATCATAAAATTCTAATAACATATTCAAAAAAAAAGAATATTGAATTTTTATCTTCAGCTTTTGATATTTCAAGTGCTAGGTTGCTTAAATCAATGAAAATAAATAAAATAAAAATTGCTTCAGGAGAAATTATAAATCTACCTTTCTTAAAATATGTTGGAAAGCAAAATAAATTTACAATTTTGTCAACCGGAATGGCAAATATGTATGAAATTAAAAATGCGATAAAAATTTTGACAAAAAATGGCTTGGAAAGAAAAAAACTGCATGTACTTCATTGTACAACTTCTTATCCAACAAAATATCAAGATGTTAATTTAAATGCAATTAAGTATTTAAAAGATAAGCTTAAAATTAATGTTGGATATTCTGACCATACTTTAGGCGATCAAGTTGCAATTGCAGCTGCAGCAATTGGATCAACAGTAATTGAAAAACACATTACTTTAAATAGAAAAATGAAAGGTCCAGATCATACTACAAGTTTAGAACCAAATGAGTTTAAGGATATGGTTAAATCAATTAGAATAATTGAAGAAAGTATGGGCATTAAGAAAAAATTTTTAACAAATGCTGAAAAAGAAAATAAAAAAATAATTAGAAAATCAATTTTTGCACTTAAAAAAATTTCAAAGGGAGAAATTTTAACAGAAAAAAATATTTGCATAAAAAGACCTGGTACGGGAGCTTCGCCTTTGTTGTGGGAAAAGTTTATTAATTCTAAAGCAACAAAAAATTATAATGCAGATGACCCAATAAAATGAAAAAAAAAATTTGTATAGTATCTGGATCTAGAGCAGAATATGGTCTTCTAAAATTTTTAATCATTAAACTAAAAAATTCTAAATTCTTCAATACAAAATTTGTTATAACTGGAGCTCATTTATCAAAAAAACACGGGCTAACTTCAAAAGAAATTATTAAAGACAATGTATCTATCGATAAAAAGATATATTTAGATCTCAGTAATGATAGAAAAATAGATATAACTGAGTCAACTTCTGTTTCAATCACTAAATTTGCCAAGTATTTTAACCATAATAAATTTGATTTAATAATTTTGTTAGGAGATCGATATGAAATATTTGGAGCTGCAATTGCTGCATATTTTTTTAATATTAAAATAGCCCATTTTCATGGTGGAGAATTGACAAGAGGACTTATTGATGAAGGAATCAGACATTCTATAACAAAAATGTCTCACTATCATTTCGTTTCAACTAAAAAATATGAAAGAAGAGTAAATCAATTAGGAGAAAATAAAAAAAATATTTTTTTTGTGGGAGCTTTATCTTTAGATAATATATTAAGATATAAATATTTAAATAAAAAAGATCTAGAAAAAAAATTAAACTTTAAATTTAGAAAATTTAATTTTTTATTAACTTATCACCCCCTTACTCTGAATACAAACAACTCAAAAAATCAAATAAACATAATATTAAAAGCTTTAGATAAATATAAAGACTGTGGTATAATTTTTACTAAATCTAATGCTGATACAGATAGCAATGTAATTAATTCATCAATAGACACATATGTAAAAAAAAATCAAAATCGATGTGTGTCTTTTAATTCACTTGGATCACTTTTATATTTTTCTGTTTTAAAACACTCTCAATGCTATATTGGAAATTCATCAAGTGGCATCATAGAAGTGCCATTATTTAAAATACCCACAATTAATATTGGGCCTAGACAAACTGGAAGGGAAAAATCAAATACTATTATTGATGTGCCATGTAAGTATAATTCAATTATAAATGCTATTAAAAAATGTCAAAATAAAAAATTTATTCTATCTATTAAAAAATCTAAGAACCCTTATTATAAAAAAGATACAATTAATAATTGTTATAAAATATTAAAAAAAATTAATAAAGGTGATAATATCGAAAAAAAATTTATAGATATTTAAAATGAAAATATTGTTTATAGGTTCTGTTATTTTTTCTAAAATAATATTAAAACATTTAATAGAAAAAAATATAAAAATTATTGGAATTGTTTCTCTCAAAGATAATAATAAAAGTAAATTTAAATCAGATTATTATGATCTTAAAAAAATTTCTAAACGTTACAAGATTAATAATTTAGAGACTTCAAGTATAAATTCTAAGCAAGCAATTAACTGGATTAAAAAAATAGAACCAGATATTATTTTATCTATAGGTTGGTCACAAATATTATCATATCAAATATTAAGTATACCAAAACTTGGGACTGTTGGTTATCATCCTTCTATGTTACCTAAGAATAGAGGTAAACATCCTATAATATGGTCTTTGGCATTAGGTTTGAATGAAACTGGTTCAACAATCTTTTTAATGGATAAAAAAATTGATAATGGAAGGATTATATCACAAGAAAAAATTAAAATTCGTCAAAGTGATACTGCAACATCATTATATCTTAAGTTAGCGAATTGTGCGAAAAAACAAATTATAAATTTTGTAAAACATATAAATAAAAAAAATAAATTTACTTTTATTAAGTCTAAAAACTATAAAATTAATTACTGGCGATCAAGAAACTTCAAAGATGGTGAAATTAACTGGTCATCAAATGCAATTATTATTAATAATTTAGTAAGAGCACTCTCTTATCCGTACCCAAATGCACATTTTTATTATAAAGGGAAAATGATTAAAGTTTTAAGAACAAAATTAGGAAAAAACACTGATAAAAATATCGAATTTGGCAAAATAATATCTGTTAAAAAAAATCTTTATGAAATAAAATGTGGAGTTTCATCTATATATCTTTTAGAAACAAATCCAAAAATTAAAATGAGAATGGGAGAATATATATGAAAAAAATTTTAATTGTATCTCCGCATCCAGATGACGAAGTATTAGGTTGTGCGGGAGCAATACTTTATCATAAACAAAAAAAAGATAAAGTTGACTGGCTTCTTATGACAAATGTTACAGAGTTGAATGGCTGGAATAAAGATAAAATTTTAGAGAGGCAGAAAGAAATTAAAAAAATACATAATTTTTTTAGATTTGATAAATTAATTAAATTAGATCACCCGACTACTTATCTTGATAAAATCAATTCAGTCGATATCATAAATCAAATAAAAAAAAGCATAAACTTATTGAGACCAAATATAATTTATTTACCATTTATAAATGACCCACATACAGATCATAGGATAACCACTGAGTCTTTCAATTCTTGCATTAAGCCGTTTAGACATAAGTATATTGAAAAAGTTCTAATGTATGAAACTATTTCAGAAACAAACCTAAATTTTTTAAGTGAAAGAAAATTCAATCCTAATACATTTATTGATATATCAAAAAATATTAGAAAAAAAATTAATGCAATGAAAATTTATAAGTCTGAAATTAATAAACATCCATTTCCAAGAAGTGAAGAATCTATAATATCTCTTGCTAAAATTAGAGGCTCTCAAATGAATCTTAAGTATGCAGAAGCATTTGAACTTGTTTACGAAATTAAAAGATCTTAATGAAAAAAATTATTTTAGTTGGAGCTGGTGGACATTGCAAATCGTGCGTAGATATTATTGAGAAAGTCAAAAATTTAAAAATTGAATGTATTTTAGATAAAAAAAATATTTCAAAGTTATTTTTAGAAAAATATAAAATTTTAAATGAAGAAATTTTAGAAAAAAAAAAAATTAACAATAAATATTTCTTTATTACAATAGGACAAATTAAAACTTCTGAATTAAGAAAAAAAATTTTTACTAAATATATTAAAAAAAATTATAAATTTATATCCATTATTTCTTCAGATAGTATCGTCTCTAAACATTCTGAGATAGGAATTGGATCTATTGTAATGAATTATTGTTACATTGGTCCAGATGTAAAAATTGGAAATAACTGCATAATCAATAATTTCTCTTCTATTGAGCATGATAGCGTAATTGAAGATCATTGTCATATTTCCACAGGTGCCAGAATTAATGGAAATTGTTTTGTGAGTTCAGGAACATTTATTGGAAGCGGGACAGTACTAAACAATAATATAAGTATAGGTAAAAATTGTGTAATTGGTTCAGGATTAACAATTAAAAAAAATATCAAAGATAACTCTATAATTAAATAATAATTGTTAATGAATAGAATATCTATAGTAATTCCTATTTTTAATGAATCTGAAAATATTATTAATTTGATTAACGAAATTAAGAAAAATTTACAAAAAAACTTTATTTATGAAATTATTGTAGTTGATGACTTTAGTAATGACAATTCTTATAATAAAATTAAACAAACATTTAATGATGTTCTTGTTATAAGAAATAAAAAAAATATGGGTCAAAGCTTCTCCATTTATACAGGAGTAAAAAAAGCTAGTTATTCTAATATAGTTACAATAGATGGAGATGGGCAAAATCCTCCTGATGACATAAATAAATTGGCAAAGATGTATTTCACATATAAATACAATTTGGTTGGTGGTTTAAGATTAAAAAGAAGAGATAGTTTTATAAAAAAAATTTCATCTAAAGTTGCAAATAATATTAGAACTTTTTTTTTGAAGGATAATTGTTTAGACACAGGTTGCTCTTTAAAAATATTTGACAAAGAATTTTTCTTACTCATCCCTTTTTTTAAAGGAATGCATAGATTTTTACCTGCTTTGTTTCAGGCATATGGTGCAAAAACTCATTTTATTGAGGTAGGACATAGACCTAGGACTAAAGGGAAATCCAAATATGGCACAATAGATAGACTAATTATTGGAACTAAAGATTTGATTAAAGTTTTATATTTGATTAAGAGAATTAAAAAATGAATTCATTTATTTCAAATCTAACTAATTTTGAATTATTGTTTCTTATAATTGGATTTACTGGTCAGGCCTTATTTGCTTCTAGATTTATAGTCCAATGGATTTATTCAGAGAAAGTAGGTAAGAGTTCTATTCCAGTCATTTTTTGGTATTTGAGTATTTTTGGAGGAATTGGACTACTAATTTATGCTATTTCTAGAAAAGATCCTGTAATTATAACTGGTCAGTTATTTGGAATATTTATATATATGAGAAATCTAATACTAATATATAGGTCAAAAAAATGAATAAAATTAAAAACTATATAAATGGAAATATAACTTGCGATTCTACAGATTATCTTGACGTTATTGATCCTTCAAAGGGTGAAAAAATTTCTGAGGTTGTTTTATCAAATAAAAAAGATTTTGATAACGCTGTCAAATCATCATTTGAAAGCCAATTAAAATGGGCAAACATAACTCCATTAAAAAGATCAAGAATTATGTCAAATTACAAAACTTTAATTGAAGAAAATATAAATGACTTAGCAAAAATTGTTTCCCTTGAGCATGGAAAGACTTTAGATGATGCCAAAGGCTCTGTTACAAGAGGTTTGGAGGTAGTTGAATTTGCATGTGGCATCCCCCATTTATTAAAAGGAGAGTTTTCTCAGAATGTAGGATCAAATATTGACTCATTTTCTATTCGTCAACCACTTGGAATATGTGCAGGAATTACACCTTTTAATTTTCCCGCAATGGTTCCAATGTGGATGTATCCAATTTCTATAGCATGTGGAAATTCATTTATATTAAAACCATCAGAAAAAGATCCATCTTGCGCAATAAAATTAGCTGAATTATTTACTGAAGCCGGTCTACCTGATGGTGTTTTTAATGTAATTAATGGAGATAAGCAAATTGTAGATAAAATACTAAATTCTAATATTATATCTTCAGTTAGTTTTGTTGGTTCAACTCCTGTAGCTAAGTACATTTATGAAACAGCATCAAAAAATATGAAAAGGGTTCAAGCATTGGGTGGTGCTAAAAATCATTTGGTTGTAATGCCAGATGCAAATATTGATCAAGCCGTTGATGGTATTATAGGAGCAGCTTATGGTTCAGCTGGAGAAAGATGTATGGCTGTTTCCGTAGCAGTTGCTGTTGGTGATATAGCAGATACACTAGTTAACAAGATTAATAATAAAGCACAAACATTAAAGGTTGCTCCTTGGACCGATTTAAGCTCTGAAATGGGTCCTTTAATTTCAAAAGAACATTTAGATAAAGTTAAAAACTATATAGAAGTAGGCATACAAGAAGGTGCAAAACTTGTATTAGATGGAAGAGATCTAAAAATACAGGGTTATGAAAATGGTTTTTTTGTTGGCCCAACACTATTTGATAATGTTACTGAAAAAATGAAAATTTATAATGAAGAAATTTTTGGACCAGTTCTAAGTATAGTAAGAGTTAAAAATTATGAGGATGCACTTAAATTAGTTAACGATCATCCATTTGGAAATGGAACAAGCATATACACATCCGATGGAGAAGTTTCACGTAATTTCACCACTAATTCAAAAATAGGAATGGTTGGAGTAAATGTTCCTATACCCGTTCCAATGGCATTTCATAGTTTTGGAGGTTGGAAGCAATCTCTCTTTGGAGATTATGCTATGCATGGAACAGAGGGTATAAATTTTTATACAAAGTTGAAAACAATCACTACTCGCTGGCCAAAAAGTATCCAATCTGGTCCAGAGTTTGTAATGCCAACAAATTGAAAAACATAATTATCACTGGCTGTTGTGGTTTTATAGGTTATCACACTGCTTTAAAATTTTTAAATGATAAAAAATATAAAATTATTGGTATTGATAATTTAAACAATTATTATGACATAAAATTAAAACAATCTAGGTTAAAACTATTAAATCAATATAGCAATTTTCATTTTAAAAAAATTGATATAACAAATTATAAGAAATTATTTAATTTAGTAAAAAATTTGAAAATTGATTATATAATTCATCTTGCTGCACAGGCTGGAGTTAGAAATTCAATCAAGTTTCCCAATCAATATTTTACTTCTAATATACAAGGTTTTCATAATATATTAGAAATCTCTAAATTTAAAAAAATTAATCACTTATTATTTGCCTCAACTAGTTCAGTTTATGGAAACTCAAGCAAATTTCCATTAAAAGAAAATTATAATACGGATAGGCCAAATTCATTTTATGCTGCTTCAAAAAAAAGCAATGAAATTACTGCATATTCATATTCAAGAATTCATAAAATACCAACGACTGGATTGAGATTTTTTACAGTTTATGGGCCCTACGGTAGACCAGATATGTCATTGTTTAAATTTACTAAAAGAATTTTAGAAAATAAGCCAATTGATTTATACAATAAAGGTAAACATGAGAGAGATTTTACTTATGTTGAAGATGTGGCAAATATAATTTATGCAATTTCAAAAAAAATTCCAAGAAAGCCTACCTTTTATAGAATTTTGAACATTGCTTCAAGTAGGCCAATAAAACTTAAGCGATTTTTAAGCATAATTGAAAAAAATACTAATAAAAAATTTAAAATAAAATTATTACCATTACAAGTAGGTGACGTTAAAAAAACTCATGCAAGTAATTATGAATTACTTAAATTAATTAAATATAAAAATTTTACTACAATTGAAAAAGGTGTAAAAAACTTTGTCCAATGGTATAAATCTTACTATAAAATTAAATAGAATTTACAAAAATGTCTAATTTAAAAAAAATCATAATAAATGAAAATAATTCAATTGAACAATGTATAAAAAAATTGAATGCTAATTTAAATAAACGCTTACCTAAAATAATTGTGGTTGTAGATAAAAATAATATTGTCAAGGGGACAGTTACTGATGGAGATATTAGAAGAGGTTTGATAAAAAAAATTGAATTAAGTGATTATGTATCAAAAATCATGAAAAAGAAACCAGTCATGATTATTAAAGGGGAAAAAAACGTTAATCTCCATAAATACGAAAATTTTAATTTTCCAATTCCAATTGTAGATAAAGATAAAAAGATTTTAGATATATATTACAAAAGTATTAAATTTTCTAAAAATTTATCAAATAATTCAATAATATTAATGGCAGGTGGTTTTGGAAAAAGATTACAGCCTCTAACAAACTCAGTGCCAAAACCGATGATTAAAATTGGAGAAAAGCCAATTTTAGAAATAATAATTAATAATTTCAAAAAATTTGGTTATAGAAAATTTATTATTTCAGTTCACTATAAATCAGAGATTATTACCAAGTATTTTTCTAATGGTGATAAGTTCAATGTTTCAATAGATTATATTAATGAAAAAAAACCCCTAGGTACTGCTGGTGTTTTGAAAAAAATTAATAGAAAAAAAATTTCATTTCCAATCATTCTTATGAATTCCGATGTTTTGACAAATGTGGATTTTAATAGTTTGATAAAGTTTCATAAAGAAAATAGAAATGAATTGACTATTTGCACAAAGAAATATTCTTTAAAAATACCATATGGCGTTGTTGAACAGCACAAAAATAAAATAGTACAAATTGTTGAAAAGCCAAATCAAAATTTTGATATTAATGCAGGCATTTATGTAATATCAAAAAATGCATTAAATTTTTTAAACAAAGATAGTTTTATTAATATGGATACGTTTATTGCCCAACTTTTAAAAAATAATAAAAAAATTGGATCTTATCCATTACACGAATACTGGTTGGATATTGGAAAAATAGATGATTTTAAACAAGCTAAAATTGACATTGCCTCTGGTATAATTAGATAAAATGAGGTTTATAAGAATAATCCCAAAGTTGGATATAAAAAATGGACAACTCATCAAAGGAATAAATCTTGAAGGTTTAAGAGTTTTAGGCAACCCTTTTGAATTTGCAAAAAACTATTATGAAAGTGGCGCTGATGAAATTTTATATCTTGATAATGTAGCAACTTTATACGGTACAAACAATTTATCAAAGTTTGTTTCAAAAACTGTTAAAAATATATTTATTCCAGTTACTGTTGGTGGCGGTATAAGGAACATTAAAGATGTTGAAATGATGTTGTCGTCTGGTGCCGATAGAATCTGTATTAATTCATCTGCTATAGACGATATCAATATTATCAAGAAAACTTCCAGAATTTATGGGTCCTCAACAATTTGCTCAATAATTGAAGTAGTTAAAATTAAAAACAAATACTTAATTACCAAAAGTAACGGTAGAGATATTGTAAATAAAGATCCATTAGAATGGGCAAAAAAGCTTGAGCAATTTGGAACAGGTGAAATTATTTTAACTTGTGTAAATCACGAAGGTTTAAGAAATGGATTTGATATACCATTGATAAATAAAATATCGAGAAATATTAAAGTTCCCGTCATTGCTCATGGGGGTGCTGGAAATTTTCAACAGGTTTTAGAAGTAATAAAAAAAACTAAAATCAGTGGAGTTGCTATAGCTAGTTTATTTCATTATGGGCTAGTACCAAAGTTTAAATTTAAAAAAAATAGAATAGGTAACTTTAATTACTTAGATAGAGTAAAAAATTTAAATATTAAACATACAAATAATTTAAAAAAATTAAAATTATTTTTAAAAAGTAATAATATTAATGTCAGATAAAAAAATTTCAAAAATTAAAATTGGAATAATTAATTTAAAAACAAATAATTTATATAGTATTTATAATGCTATTAAAAATATTGGTTATAATGTTTCAATAGTTGAAACAAATACTAAATATCTCAATTATGATTTTTTAATTTTACCCGGTGTTGGTTCCTATGCCAAAGGTATGAAAAATATTACCGAAAATAATTTTAATAAAAGATTAATTGATTTTATTTTGCCAGGAGAAAAAAAAATATTAGGCATTTGTCTTGGAATGCAATTACTATTTGAGAATAGTAATGAATTTAAAATGACAAAAGGATTAGGATTAATTAAAGGAAAAGTAAAAAAATTTAAATTTATTCAAAAAACTATTATTCCTCATATTGGGTGGAATTCAGTTGTTTTAAATAATAAGATGAATTATTTTAAAAGTTCTTTAATTAACAAAAAATTTTACTTTGTTCACTCTTATGTTTGTGAACCTGCAGACATAAATTATTGTGGAACAAAGACATTTTATGGTAATAAATATTTTTGCTCTTCAATTATTCAAAAAAATATTATAGGCACTCAATTTCATCCAGAGAAGAGTGGTAAAGCTGGTATTAATCTTCTGAAAAGTTTATTAAAATGAGAAAAAAACTAAAAACATATTATGGGTTACCACCAAATGTAATATTCTGTAAAAAAACACTTATATCAAATCAAAGACCTCAATCTGAAATTGAATTTAAACATAATTTAAGAACTAAAAAAAAGACTCTTCATATAGATAAAAATGGAATTTCAGATACTTGGAAATATTCAAGAATAAAAAAAAGAATTGATTATTCTCTAAGAAAGGAAAAACTGTTAAAATTATTAGATAAACATAGAGGTAAATATGGTGAGTATGATTGTATAGTTCCAGGAAGTGGTGGAAAAGATAGTTGTTATGCTGCTCACTTATTAAAATATAAATATGGTATGAACCCATTGACTGTTACGTGGCCTCCATTGTTATACACAACTTATGGTTATCAAAATTTTAAAAATTGGTTAGAAATAGGAGGTTTCGATAATGTATCTGCAAAAAGAAACGAAGAATTATCCAAATTTTTAACAAAAAATTCTATATTAAATCTATTCCATCCTTTTCAGTCTTTTATGTTAGGTCAAAAAATTTTTCCTATCAGAAAGGCATTAAAATTAAAAATACCACTTATATTTTATGGTGAAAATGAAGCAGAACATGGTAATTCACTGGTTGAAAATTCTACTTCACTTCGAAATAATGCTTTTCATACTAGAAAGAATTTAGATAATATTTTTTTAGGAGGTATCAAACTAAAAGATATTCTAAAATTAAACAAATTTAATTACAAAGATTTAAATCATTATATTCCACCATCTGAGGAGGAAATAGGTAATTTTCCTCTTGAGGTGCATTATCTTGGTTATTTTGAAAAATGGATTCCTCAAGAAACATTTTATTATTCAGTTGAAAACTGTGGATTTAGACCAAGGCCATTTAGAACCCAAGGAACATACAGTAAATATAACAGTATAGATGATAAAATAGATGATCTGCATTTTTATACAACTTATATCAAGTTTGGAATTGGACGAGCAACATACGATGTCTCACAAGAAATTAGAAATGATCATTTAGATACAGAAGAAGGCAAAAAACTAATTGAAAAATATGACGGTGAGTTTCCTGATAGATATTTAGATGAGATTCTTAAATACTTAAATATAAGAAAAGATACTTTTTTAAAATTATGTGATAATTTTCGTTCACCTCATTTGTGGAATAAAAGAAGGGGCAAATGGAAATTAAGACATACTGCCAGTAAAAATGGAACAGATGACTAACAAAAAGAATCTATACAATTTTTTAATTAAATATAATTTTATATTAAAATTATAACCTATTTATTATTTTTATTAATTCATTTGAAACAAATTTTTTATAATTATCTTTAAAAGAGTTTACTTTTGATAAGATTGAAAAATTATTCGATCCAATATCTTTATTTTTTTTAATTGTGAAAATTAATTTATCAATATCATTAAAAATGTTATTGTTTTTTACTAAATTTTTCAGATTTTCTTCATTTTTGCAAACATTATAGACATCATAAAAAACTGTTTTAATATTTGATATAATATTTTCAACTAATATTGAGGGATAATAAAAAGAAGTAACAACAGATAAATCTGTATACAATTTTAATTGAGAAGTTCTTATATTTTGATGCTTTATAACAAATATTCTATCTTTTATTTTTACTTGATTTATTCTATTAAAAATTGTTTTTAATTTAACAAATTCATTATATTTTTTTGGTTTAATAATTAATCTGTAATTTTTATTATTTTCTATTAATTCTAAAAATTTAGAATAAAAACTAATAATTTCTTTTCTATAAAATAATTGAAAGTAATGAATATCTCCAAATGAATTAATATTTATATTATTAATATTATTTGAATGACTATTATCAATTAATAGAATATTAAAAAATTTTTTTGAATTTAAAAAAAATTTATTTTTTTTATAATAATTTTTTAATTCAAGATATGGATACCCTGAAATTATATATTTTTTTATATGATTTCTGGTCTTTTTCATTTTTGAGGCGCTATCTTCTCCCCATACAAAATAATAATCATCAAAAAAGTATCCAAAAAATTGAGATTTTATTATATTTTGAGGATATGTTCTAAGGAAACCAATAGAGTTACCATTTAGTGCCTTAATTGCTAAATTTTTAGCTAGATTGGTTCTACTATTATTTGGAGTAATATCGATACTCATTTTTACAGCAAATTTATAAAAAATTGAATACCACAAGTTTGCACTTGCAATTAACTCATTAATATTTTGTAAAATCCAATTTTCTCTATCATTTAAATT
Source organism: uncultured Alphaproteobacteria bacterium (assembly GCA_902538155.1). GTDB lineage: Bacteria > Pseudomonadota > Alphaproteobacteria > HIMB59 > CACPNW01. The sequence goes on along the minus strand of CACBDX010000012.1, from coordinate 9,581 downwards.
TATATGCTTTTCTGCTTTTAAATAATTAAATTTCAAAATGTGATATTTTTTTTTAAAATTAGATAATACATATATATCTTCAATTTGAAAATTTTTTATAAGTTTATTTTTTAGTAAAGTATCTAATTCAGAATAATTATCTACATAAAATAAAATTTTTTCATAGGATAAGGTATTTTTATCAAGCCACGAAATATCCGATGCAAAACTTTCATCAATTCCTTGAACAATTTTTATTGCTATTAATTTTTCAGAGGTTTTGTTATTTTTTTCAATATGCTTGTGATAGTATTTATAATTCTTGCTTAGAAACAAAATTTTTTTAAAAATTGAAAACACTTTTCTTTTAAAGTGCGTTATAGAAGTCATTATTCTTGTAAATGAATATTTATCATTGTATTCTATTGGAACAAAATATTTTTTGTAATCAATAAATAAGTTCTCGATATCTTCAAATGGGATTCGTGTTTTTATTTTACATACTTTATTAAACTTATAATTATTCTCAAAATTCCAAATATTATTTGTTATAAAACAGCATATAGATAAAATTTCATCATAAATTTTTCTTGAAAGGTATATTTTAGTTTCATCTGAATTAATAAAATTTGTAATATTTAAGTAATTTATATTTCCGTTTATTGTTTTGTAATATTCTAATGATTTTTCAAATGCTAGATTTTGAGCATCATATATTATTGGATTGCCAGAATTATTTTTTTTATTTTTAGTAAAATTCATAAATTTATTGTATCTCTATAAATCTCATTAATAATTTTAGTTGATATTTTTTCACTAAATTGATTTTTTTTGAAAATATTTTTTTTATATTTATTTTTATTAAACAAAATTAATTTTGGATTAAAAATATTTAATATTTCTTTTTTTTTGTAAATAATAAATGCCTGTTTTTTATCAATTGGTATTTTTTTTAATTTAGTAAATTGTCGGTAGATTTTTTTTATTTCTTCATCATAAAATAAGTATATAGGAATAATCTTAAATTTCTTAATATATTTCATTAAATTAATAGCATCAAAATTTGTTGTTGAAAAAAAACTTACAATAAAATCAGATGAAAAAATTGTTTTTTTAATATCTTTATTTTGGTCTATTCCAAGCTTTATATTTAATTCTTTTGCCTCCCATTTAATATAATTAATGAGCTTTAAACTATTCAAGGGGTGAGGTCGAAAAGATATTTTATAATTATAGTCTTTTATAATTAATAAAAATTCAAATAGAATTTTTTGATATTTTTTTTTTTCTAAAAATGGTTGCCCACAGAATAATATTTTTTTTATATTACTTTTTTTATCTAATTGATTATTTTTTAATTTGCGATAATTTTCATGGTTAATTGATCCTATGATTTTTATTTTAGCCCTATTATTTATTTTTCTTTTTGTTTCGTACTTTGCAGTTTTATCCAACACAAATATTTTATCAGCAATATTTTTGTATTTTAAGTTGATATCCCCCCAAAAATTTTGAATGCTATAGGTTTTAATATTACGTTTTTTAGATAAATTGATAATTACTTCATCAATATTATATTTTGGTCCATTAATGCCCGTAAGTATAATATCCGGTTTAATTTTATCCAAAAAATTTTTCACTTTTATTAATATATTATTATTATTTGAATTTTCTATTTGAAAATAATTTATAAATTTTTTTTTTATAATTATATTAGAGGATGGGAAAGCTGTTAGGACCGTAATTTTTTTAAATATTTTTAAATCGCTATTTAATATAATATTATTTAAAGATATACCGTTTACATAGTCTGAAGCAACCATAAGTAATTTAGCATTATTAATCATAAATATAATTTATTATTTTAGAGTAGGTGTTTTTATATCTTTCTGATTTAAAAAATAAATTTTCAAATTTCATCTCTTCTCTTCTATTTGTAATTTTCTTAACTTTTAGAATAAGGAGTGCTCTTAAATTCAAAATTTTAAGATATTCACTTATGTCAAATTTTTCAATTTTAAAATCTACATTTTTAATATAATTCTTTAAAAAAATTTTTGACATTTCTAAAGTTTTCTTTTTTGATCTATAAGTTGTAAATCTTTCTATTACATAAACAATTTCAGATATTGGATTTAAATAAGAAATAAAACATAATTCAAAATCAATGAAATGAATTTTATTCTTATTAATTATAATATTACCAATATTTAAATCTCCGTGTGTCAATTGAGGATTGTTCATAAGTTTGTCAAAATTAATATCTTCTTTAAAAATTTTTTTTTGCTTATCATTTAAATTTACATCTTTTTTGATTTGTAGAAATTTCTTCTTCAACTTCGAGTAAAAATTGATTGTATTTTTTTTATACTTTTTTTCTTTAGTATAAATTCTAAGATTATTATGAAGTTTGGCTACCTCTCTTCCCAATTTAGCAAAAAATAATTTTTCATTAATATATTTGTAATTTTTATCTTCTAAGTAATTTGTGTAAACACACAAATATCCATTATGTATTTTTAATTTTTTATCTCTAATATTAGTAAAGCTAACATTAAGACCTTTTTTAAAAAGCCATTTCTCTAATATCAAACAATTATGTTGATTTTCAAAAAATTTTTTATCTATTATTTTCAAAAAGATTTTTTTTTTATTTATAAACAATAAATAGAATCCAAAGATACTCTTATCATTATATGAATAAATTTTATTAACTTTATTTAAATTTAAAGTTTTTGCGATAAAATTTTTTTTTGATTCAACGACTTTTTTCCATTTAATATGTTTTTTTATTAAAGAAGCATTAAAAATATTATTCAAAACTTACGTCACTCTTTTTAATTGGTTCATTTCTTTTTATATTCTTTTTCAATTTTTTATTAAGTATTTGATCAATATCTTCTGAGCCAATGTATTTAATTGGCCATGCAAATTTTATATTTTTTAATGTAATTCTCTCTCCATTTTTAATATTTTTTTTTGCAATAATTCCCATTCTAGAAGAATACTTTTCCCTACTTCTGTTTAGATATCGTATTCCATTTCCTAAACCTCTTGATATATTTTGTATTTTTTTATTAACTTCTTTTAATTCGTCTATTTGAATAGAATGAGCAACATCTTGGTTTATTTTATTTCTATCAACACATACTCCTTTTTCTACTATAACAGCACCAAGTGCTGTTGCTGCATAAAGCATTTCATTTCCATCATGGTGATCAGATAAACCCACATTGTAATTAAATGTTTTTTGTAATGTTTTCATAAATAATAAATTATGAAATTTTACATTTGTAGGTGGTGCTAAAGGACTATGTTCTATAATTATTTTTTTTTGTTGTCCTGCATCTTGTAACCAATTTATGGCTCTTGAAATCTCTTCAATTGTCGAGTGACCAGTATCAATAATTATAGGAATATTTTTTTTTGCACTGTATTCAATTAAGTGCTTATGATTAATATTAGATGAAGGTATTTTTATTGCTATTGCTCCTATTTTTAATGAAAAATCAACTCCTTTGGTATCATAAACAGAGAATACTAAATCTAAACCAAGCTTTTTTGCATAATTAAATATTATATTATAGTTTTTTAATGAATTAACTTTTCTTTCTATTAAATTTTTGTAGTTTTCATAACATATTTTTTTTTTAATTCTGTCGTAATATTTTACTTTTAAATTAGTATTTAAAACAATATCTTCGTCATGTAGTATTTCTCCTTTTATTATTTTAAGACCTGATTTTGAAACTTGATTTATTAAATTAAATGCCTCTTCAATATCCTTATCAAAAAAGGTGCTTATATCTGGCAAAAAAATAGTATCACTCTTACCAATTGTAAACTTTCCAAGTTTAAAGTTTTTCATAATAATTTCTTTGTCTATATATACTATTTTAAAATTATGCTATTTAATTATTGTGATTACTCCATTAATTAAATTACTTTAGATTTTTGTTATTTGTTATAAATAAGAATATTTAAAAGATTTAAAGATAATAATGTTTAAAAATAAATTTCAATATACTTATATTTTTATAAGTAAAGTTTTAGAAATTTTGGGTAATTCTAAAAGATATTTACCAATAATTTTTTTTTTGTTTTTGCTTTCATCAATATTTGAAATTTTTGGACTCGGACTTTTAGGCTCTTTTGTAATATTAATATTAGATTACAATATTAAAGAATTCTTTTTATTTAAATATTTTTCCAATTTTATTGACTCCGATTTAAGTAAAAATAACTTAATAATTTTTAATGGTTTATTAATATTGTTAATTTTTATTTTAAAAGCAATCTTTGGAGTTATAATGACATTTATTGTTTCAAAATATGTAAATCTAAAAATAGCAGAGATCAGAGTGTTTCTTTTGAGTAAATTCTTTAATATGGATTATCAGATGTATCTATCTAAACATAGCTCAGATTTTATTCTCTCGATTAATGGTCATGTAAGTAGATATGGAGTTGTTTTGCAAAATTTAATTAGATTGACCAGTGATGCAATTATTTTTTTCGTAATATTATTTTTTTTAATTTTTTTGAATCCAATTATTCTTCTAAATTTGATATTAGTTATCTTTATAATATTATTTATTTATTATAAATTATATTTAAATAAATTAAAAATTTATGGAAAAAATTCAAATTCTGAACATAAGAAATTGATAAAATACATAACAGAGGGAATAGAGGGACTTAAAGAACTAAAAATTTTAAATGTAGCTAATTTTTTTGTAAATAAAGCAAAAATAAGCACTTCTATAATGTCAAATAATGAAATAAAGCTTACTGTTATATCATCAGCACCTCGATATTTAATTGAGTTATTATTATCAATATTTGTAGTTTCTTCAACAATAGTAGCAATAACGTTTAATTATAATTTAGAAACAGTAATCCCCACACTTGCAATTTTTACATTTGCATCAATAAGAATTTTGCCAATGATTTATCAATTTGTTAATTCTTATAGTTTAATTATCTTTTCTTCTGATGGAGTAGAAAAATTATATGAAGATTACAAACTCCATAGTTTAAATAAGACTGTCCAATTAACTAAGGATAATAAAAATAAAGAATTAAAACAATTTAAAAATCTGGTAATTTCAAATGTATCTTTTAGATATAACAATACTACTAAACTAATATTAAATAATATTAATTTTAAAATAATAAAAGGTGACTCAATTGGTATTGTTGGAAAATCAGGAGAAGGAAAAACAACATTTGTTGATGTAATTCTTAATTTATTAGAAATTGAGTCAGGAGAGATAAAATATAATGGTGCTAATATTAAAAATAATATTCAAGAATGGCGATCATTAATTGCGTATTTACCACAAAATGTTTTTTTAATAAATGATAGTATTACTAACAATATAGCTTTAGGGCAAAGTAATAAAAAAATTGATATAGAGAAAATAAAAGAAGCAATAAAAGACGCAAGGTTAGATGATTTTGTTGATTCTTTACCACAGGGTCTAAACACTTTCATTGGGGAAAGAGGAATGAGAATGTCAGGAGGGCAAAAGCAAAGATTGGCCTTAGCGAGAGCCTTTTATTTTGACAAAGAAATTATAATTTTAGATGAATCTACTAGTTCTCTAGACGATGTCACTGAAAATGAAATACTAGATAAAATAAAAATTATAAAAAATAAAAAAACACTTATTGTGATTGCACATAGAGAAAGAACTGTTGAACATTGTAATACTATAATCAAAATTCATAATGGAAAATTAGAGAAAATAAGGTAAAGTTTAATATCATGTATAAAAATAAAAAAATACTAGCAATAATTACAGCACGTAAAGGGAGTAAAAGAATTAGAAATAAAAATTTAATTAAATTTGGAGATCGTAAACTTATTGAGTGGTCATTTCTTTCTGCGCAGAAGTCTAAATTAATAGATAAAACTTATATTTCAACAAACGATGATAGAATAATAAAACTTGCAAAAAAATATGAAATTGCCTCTCTTTTCAAAAGACCTGAACATTTATCAACTGATAAAGCTAAAACAAAAAGTGTATTATTACATCATCTTAAATGGATGAAAAAAAATAATTATGAAAAATATGAATATATAGTTTTGCTACAACCAACTTCACCACTCAGAAAAGGTTACCATATTGATAATGCAATTAAGCAGATCGTTAAAAGTAATCACAATTCTCTTATATCAGTTTGTGCCTCACCTGTTATATCTGATTGGATATTCAAAAAATCAAAACAAAATAAAAAATATCTAAATTTAACTCATCTAAATAAAGTTAAACAAAGCCAAAATTATGAAGAAACTTTTTATTTAAATGGCTTAATTTTTATTGCAAAGATAAATTATTTTTTTAAACATAAATCTTTTTTTGGAAACAAAACAGATATTTTTAAGGTTCCTTTAGAATATTCAATAGATATTGATAATCATGAAGATCTAAAAATTGGTGAATATTATTTAAGTCGATATATAAATGAATATAAATAGAGAATTAAATTCATTAATAAATAAAAATTTAGTCAAAATCTTAAAACTAAGAAATTTTAAAAGATTAAAAAAAGATGGCAGTTATGTCTCGAAGGGTGACATTTTTATTCAAAGGTTAGTTAAAAAATTTATAAATGAGAATTATAATAAAAATGATTTTTTGTTGGTTTCAGAAGAAAATTTTAAAAATCAAAATATTGATTACAAAAAATACAGAAATATTTTTATACTTGATCCAATAGATGGGACAGAAAATTTTATTTCTGGCATACCTATATGGGGTATCTCATTTTGCTGGTATAAAAATAATAAACACAAGGACTCAACAATATGTTTACCCGAGCTAAATTTATCTATATCCAAAAAATTTAAATCAAATAAAAATAAATCTAGAATCGTTGCATTATCTTCATCGAACAATAAATTATTAAAAAAAATTAATAATTTAAATGAAATAAGAATAACAGGCTGTTGTGTTTATAATATTTATAATGTGTTGCATGGAAAGTTTACTTCATATAGTAATAAAAAAGCTAATTTGTGGGATTTTATTGCAGGTTTTAATATTGCGGCTGAAAATGATATTCCAGTTTATGTAAATGGAAAAAAATATAATGGAGAAATTCTTCAACCAAATAAAAAATACAATATCAAAATTAAAAACAAATAAAATACTAATTTTAGGAAAAGGTCCATCTTTAGATGATTTTATCTCATATAAATTTAAAAATTATTTTATAATCAATATAAATGATAGTTATAAATTTTATGAAGGTGATTTAGTTTTATTAAATAAACCTTGGGCATTTAATGAAATTAATAAGCTAAAAAAAAAACCTATAATTTTATCACAAATAAAACAAAAAAATATTATCAAGAAAAACTTATTTTTTATTAAGGATTTAAATGAAATTAAAAGTAGTTTAATTAAAAATAGTTTTGATAAAAATAAACCATTATTCTTATTTGCTTTAGAATTAATTTATAATTTATCTTTAATTAATAAGGAAAAATATGAAATATATCTTCTAGGACTTGATTTTAATTTCAAAAATATAGAAAATTATACTAGTAATTATCTACAAGATTTTGATAATAATTCTATTCTTAAAAAAAAATATATATTAAAAAAACAGAAATCAATTTTTATTAAAATTATCAAAAATAGAAAGATTAAACATAAAATAGATATTAAACATATAGGTAATCTAGATGAAAGCTTTTGTAGTAATTCTGAATTCATAAAAAATGAAATAAATATTTTTAAAGATAAGCAAATAAAACCTGATGTTAAAATAGTGGCTGAAGTCACCACTAATCATTTCGGAGATCTAAATTTATTATTTAAAATGGTTAAATTGATAAAAGAAGCTGGAGCGGATTATGTTAAAATACAAAAAAGAGATCCAAATACTTTTTATAGTAAAAAAGAATTAGATACATATTATTATTCAAAATTTGGATCTACATTTAGAGAATATAGAAATGGGTTAGAATTATCATTAGATCAATTGCAAAAATTTGATAAGTTTTGCAAAAAAATAAAGATTAAATGGTTTGCGACAGTATTAGATATAAAGTCATACGAGATTATTAAAAAATTTAAACCATCTTTAATTAAAATTCCATCTACTATTTCAACATACAAAAGTTTTCATGAATATTTATCGATAAATTATAGGGGATCAATAGTTATCTCAACTGGATCTACTTCTAGTAGTTACGAAGATTATATTCTTAATAAATTTAAAAGAACCAAAAAAATATATCTATTACAGTGTACTTCATCATACCCAACAAAAGATCAGGATTGTAATATTGGTGTAATTAATAGGTATAGAGATATTGCAAAAAAAAATAAAAAAATTATACCTGGGTTTTCTAGTCATGATTTAGGTTTCACAGCCTCTATAATGTCAGTAGCAGCTGGAGCAAGGATGATAGAAAAACACGTTTTTTTTGAATCAAAACCTTGGGCTCACTTTGATAAAGTTGCTTTAAATTTAAAAAATGGTGAATTTAAAAATTATGTTGAAAATATTAGAAAAGCTCAAGAGATATATGGTAATGAAAAAAAAATAAAATTGAAATCTGAATTTCATAAATACAAAAAAAAATGATGAAGGCAATTGGCTTCATTCCAGTTAGATATGAGTCTTCCAGATTATATGGAAAGGCATTAAAAAAAATTTCTGGCCTCCCTGCTATTGTTCATGTTTATAAAAGATCAAAACTTTCAAAAGAATTGGATGATTTATTTGTAGTTACTGACTCAAATAAAATAATAGAAGTATTAAAAAAATATAATGTAAAAACTATCTTGACTTCGAAACATGATAATGGAACTGAAAGAATATACGAAGCATCTAAGAAGTACAAATTTGAAATTATAATTAATATACAGGGTGATGAAATTTTAGTTGATCCAACAAATATTGATAAGTTGGTAAGACATATGAAAAAAAATAAAAAATACAAATATTTTTTAGGAGTAACTAAATTTAATAAAATAAATCAAAAAAGTGTATTCAAAGCCATATTAAATAAAAACGAAGAAATGATTTATTGCTCTCGAGAAGATATTCCTAGTTCCAGTATTGTAAAAAATAATAATCGTTTAAAGGTTGTATTTATTGTAGGTTATTTTAAAAATTATCTTAAAAAATTTGTAAAATTGCCAGCCTCATATAATGAACTTAGAGAACCAAATGAATTTTTAAGAATAATTGATAATGGATATAAAATTAAAACTGTAAAATTTGACAAAGCTGAAATAAGCTTGGATACTTATTCAGATTTAATTAAAATAAAAAAATTAATCAAAAAGGATAAATACTTTAACAAAAAATACTATTAATGAAAATATTAGATTTAAGTTTTTATGGAAAATTAACCAAAGAAGATAGAATAATATTTAATAAAATAGCTACAAATAAAATAGGAGAATTTAATAATTTTATTGATGATCTATCTAAAAAAAATATCAATAATAAATATTGGTGGTATACGGCCATTCCTTCAAGAGATTCTTTAGTAACTCCGTTTTTTTTTTATTTTATAGCAATAAATTTTTTAAAACATAAAAAAAAAGATCTTGCAACATATAATCACATAT
>CACBDX010000011.1 GCA_902538155.1 uncultured Alphaproteobacteria bacterium | reverse complement strand
TCCTAAGGAATGGTTACCAAAAAGTTTAAATAAACTACCTGTAAACGTTTATACTGAAATGAAAAAGGGATTACAAAATTGTGATATTGTTATGATGCTACGTATTCAAAAAGAGAGAATAGTTGGAAAAATTATGCCAAATCAAAAGACTTATTTTAAAAAGTATGGATTAGATTACAATAAACTTAAATATGCTAAAAAAAATGCTTTTGTTATGCATCCGGGTCCAATGAACCGTGGTGTAGAAATAGACTCGAAACTTGCCGATGACGTCACAAGGAGCTTAATACAAGAACAGGTCGCTATGGGTGTTGCAGTACGAATGGCATGTTTAGACTTAATTATTAAAAACAGAGATGAATTTAGTAAGTAGTTTATCATTAATCATATTGTTTTATGTAATAGGATCATTGCCCTTTGCATTGATTTTTACAAAATTATTTGGCTTGGGAGATATTAGAAAGGTTGGCTCTGGAAATGTAGGCGCAACAAATGTTTTAAGAACAGGAAATAAATTTGTAGCATTCATTGTTCTTTGTTTTGATATTTTTAAAGGCTTTCTTCCATTCCTCATTTTACAAATCTATTTTCAAGATATTTCTTTTTTGAATAAATTACTTCTCTGTCACTTTGCTATTTTAGGTCATATCTATCCAGTTTGGTTAAAATTTAAAGGTGGAAAGGGAGTGGCAACGTATATTGGCTTTTTATTTGGTTTTAATCCTTATATTGCAATTTTATTTTTATTAGTATGGCTTGTTACTGCTTTTGTAAGTAAATACTCTTCTCTTGGATCTTTAATTGGAATTATAGTAGCTCCAGCTTATTATTTATATATTAATTTTAATTTTTATATTCTAATTTTCTTTATTTATTTAACTTTAATTATTTATCTTAAACACACAGAAAACATTAAAAGACTCATAAACAAAACTGAAAGTAAAATTAAAATATCCAAGTAAAAATATACTTTTTTTTAAAATTTCTTGACGAATTATCTTTAAACTGAAATTTGGGGCCCAAATTTATGAATGTATTAATTGTTGAATCACCATCAAAGGCAAAGTCTATTAATAAATATTTAGGCTCTGACTTCAAAGTTCTCGCAAGTGTCGGGCATGTCCGAGATTTATCAGCAAAAAATGATGCGATAGATACTGAAAATGATTTTCAAATGAAATGGGAAACAAGCGATCGTGGAAAAAAAGTAATAAAAGAAATAACAGATGCTGCTAAAAAATCTGAAAATTTATATCTAGCGACTGACCCCGATCGTGAAGGTGAAGCCATAGCTTGGCATGTAGAAAAACTACTTAGAGATAATTCATCACTTTCAAAATTAAATATTCACCGAGTTACATTCAATGAAATTACAAAAAATGCAGTTCTTGATAGTCTTAAAGAGCCAAGAGAAATAGATGAAAATTTAGTTAATGCCTATCTTGCAAGAAGAGCTCTAGATTTTCTTGTCGGCTTTACGCTTTCTCCAGTGCTATGGAGAAAATTACCAGGATCAAAGTCAGCAGGAAGAGTTCAATCTGTTGCCTTAAGAATAATTAGTGAAAGAGAACTTGAAATAGAAAAATTTATTCCACAGGAATATTGGTCTTTACAAGGCGAGTTTAGAAATAAAGAAGATAAAATCATTAATTCCAGACTTACGGTTTATGGCGGGAAAAAAGTAGATAAACTTGATATTAAAAATGAGAGTGAAGCGACAAAAATTTTTAATGATATTAAAAATTCTACTTTCACTATTGGAAATATTACGAAAAAAGAAGCTAGAAGAAATCCATACCCTGCTTTTACTACATCTACAATGCAAATTGAGTCTAGCCGTAAGCTTGGTCTTAGCGCGAGCCAAACAATGCGTACAGCTCAACGCCTTTATGAAGGAACAGACATTAAAGGAGAAACAACTGGCTTAATAACTTATATGCGAACAGACAGTGTCGTCATGTCAAAAGAAGCTATTAACCAAGTTCGAGGCTTTGTTACTGATAATTATGGTGCAAACTATTTGCCAGAAGCGCCAAGAGTTTATAAATCGAAGGCTAAAAATGCCCAAGAGGCACATGAATGTATTAGACCAACAAATATTTACCTAACACCAAAAGATATTAAGCAATACATTACTTTAGAAGAATACAAGCTATATGAAATTATTTGGCAAAGAGCGGTAAGTTCACAAATGGCGAGTGCTGTATTAGATCAAGTAGCCGTTGATATTACAAACGAAGATAAAAAAATTGTTTTACGAGCAAATGGATCAACTATTAAATTTCCTGGAATGTACAAAGTTTATCAAGAAGCTAAAGATGATGATAAAGATGAAGAAAAAGAAACAATTCTTCCTGCCATGAGTGAAGGAGATGGTTTAAATCTCAAAGAAGTTGAAAAGACGCAACATTTTACCTCCCCTCCTCCTCGTTACACCGAAGCAAGCTTAGTAAAAAAACTTGAAGAACTTGGTATTGGTAGACCATCTACTTATGCTTCTATTATTAAAGTTCTACAAGATAGAGATTATGTAATTTTAGATAAAAAACGTTTTAATCCTCATGATAGAGGAAGAATAGTATCAATATTTTTAGAGAAATATTTCAATCAATATGTCGAATATGATTTTACCGCTGATCTTGAAAATCAACTTGATGAAATTTCTGATGGTAAGCTTGATTGGAAAGAGGTTCTAAGAAAATTTTGGGAGACGTTTAAACAACTTTGTGACGAAACTGTAGGTAAATCAAATAGAGAAGTGATTGATGTCTTAGATGAAGCACTAGGTCCGCATTTCTTTCCACCAAACGGAGCAGATGAAAAAAGGAAATGTCCAACCTGTGATAATGGAAGACTAGGAATAAAAGTTGGCAAGTTTGGAGGTTTTATTGGTTGCTCTAATTATCCTGATTGCAAATACACGGTTCAGTTTAATCAATTAAACGATAAAGATGGCGCTGCTCTTAGCGGACCAAAAGAAATTGGTATTTATCCTGAAACAGGAGAAATGATTACTCTTCGAAAAGGTCCTTATGGATTTTATATGCAAGTTGGTGAAGGGACAAAAGAAAAAAAACCAAAAAGAGTTTCTATTCCTAAGAATTTTGAGCCAGATGAAATAGGATTAAACACAGCTATTCAATTACTTGGCTTGCCACGTAAATTAGGATTTCATCCTGAAACAAATAAAACAGTTAGTGCCGGTATAGGAATGTACGGTCCATATATTCTACATGATAAAAAATATAAAGCTCTAGAAAAAACAGATAATATTCTTGATATTGAACTTGAAAGAGCCATTGAATTAATTGCTAAGCCTACACAGAGAGGTAATGCGACGTTAAAAACATTTGGAGAGCATCCAACAGAAAAGAAAAATATTACTGCCCACGATGGAAAATTTGGACCATATGTAAAATGTGGAAAAATAAATGCATCAATTCTTGGTGATCAAACAATTGATAGCTTAAAACTAGAAGATGCCATAAGGTTAATTGATGAAAGAAAAGCTAAAATGGGTCTCAAAAAAAAGAAAAAAACAGTTAAGAATTGAATTAAGCTGAAATAGTTTTAAATAGAGAATATGGCAAAAAATATATCTCTATCAACAATAAAAACTTACAAAAATAAATTTTTAAGAAATAATAAAAACACAGCTTCACGAAATGCATTAATCAAAAATGATTTAGCCAATGTTGCACTCAATTGGGAAAACTTTAGTCAAATCAATCATAATTTTTCTAATCTAATTAAAAAAGAACTACCTGCAACAAACCAAATGGCATCGGGTAGATGTTGGGGATTTGCAGGATTAAATCTTATGCGTTTGCAAGTTGTTCATAGCCTTGAATTAAATACATTTGAGTTTTCACAAAATTATTTCATGTTTTGGGATAAGTTAGAGAAAGCAAATTATTTTTTAGAGAATATTATCAAATCAAGAGATGAAGCATATGAGAGCAGATTAATAACTCATCTTTTAAAAGCACCTGTGCAAGATGGCGGACAGTGGGATATGTTTGTAAACTTAATTAATAAATATGGTGCGGTACCTAAAGATGTAATGCCTGAAACAAATCATAGCAGTAAATCTGGTGCTATGAATTATATCTTGACTCACAAATTAAGAGAGTTTGCTTCTATACTAAGAAAAAAACCAGGAAAAAATTCTTCAGCTCTTAAAAAAGATATGATGGAAACAATCTATAATTTACTGGCAATGTTTCTTGGTCAACCACCAGATATTATCAATTGGTCTACTAGAAATAAAGATAATAGACACATTGTTATTACAGACATGACACCAATTGATTTCTGTAAAAAATATGCTGATATCAATATTAAAGATAAAGTTTGCTTAATTCATGCTCCAATGAGTAATAAAAAATTTAACACAATGTACACAGTTGAATATCTTGGTAACGTTGTTGAAGGACAAATTATTAAATATTTAAATGTAGATATTAAAGAATTAAAAAAATCTGCAATGGACTCAATAAAAAACAATGAAGCTGTGTGGTTTGGCTGTGATGTTGGGAAACGTTTTAGTCGTGATATGGGTGTACTTGATATGGGCATTTACGACTATGAAAATGTCTTCCAAACTTCATTTAAGATGAATAAACAAACTCGTTTAGAGTACGGTGATAGTGAAATGACTCATGCTATGCTTTTAACAGGTGTCGATATTAAAAAAAGAAATTCAACTAAATGGAAAATTGAAAATAGCTGGGGAACGAAAAGTGGTAACCAAGGATATATGATGATGACCGATGAATGGTTTGATGAATATACCTATGAAGTTGTCATTGATAAAAAATATCTAAACAAAAGACTTTTTAAATACTTAGATATGGAACCAGTAGCGCTAGCACCTTGGGATCCAATGGGTGCTTTAGCTAGATAAATTGAATAAAGAAAACGCATCTAAAATTTGGAAGCTAATTCAAGAAACAGGTGATTTTTTAAAAGGAAAATTACCTGAACATCCTAATCATCCTAAGGGCAGAAATCCTTATGCTCATGTTGCATTAGAGGTAAAAAATCATTTTGGTATGACCTATAAAGATATACCTGATGAAAAATTTAATGAAGTTATTAATTATCTTGAAGAAACAAAATCTAATCCTGAGTAGCTTTTCTTTGATTACCTTGAATGGGTAAAAAAATAATAAAGATTGAAACTATAGCCATCATTATTGCATTAATTAAAAACAAATAAGTAAACTCTAAAGTTATGGAATATATTTCTGAAATTAAGAATACCGAAATTGGCCCTGATCCAAATGCAAGAATAAACTTAATTCCGTATACAACACCATGATACTTTTGGGGTGTAAATTTCCCAAGTAGGAGATTTTCAGTGGGCAGAATACTTGCATTAAATACGGCAGCTAGAATACATAACACTACTAAAGAGTAACTAGATATGTAAGCTATTCCAAGGTAGCAAGGAAACTGAAGAAATATACCAATTAAGTAAATAGTTTTTAAATTAAATCGATCAGCAAGTAGGCCTCCAACAAATGTTGTAGCGCCAGAAATAAAATAGATAATTGCTATCATAAATCCAATTTGAATAGAGTTTGTGTTACCAATTCGTATTTCAAATACTTTAGGTAAAGCTGTTTGTGTATTGTGAAAAGATAATCCAAGAGCAAACATTGATAATAGCATTATTAATGCAATTAAAATCATCTCATTACGAGAATGATCTTGATCATCATTTTTAATAAAATAATTTTTGTAAGATATTTTATCAATGAAGATTAAGTAGATAAGATAAAATCCTATTATAATAGATATCAAACCAGGCAATATAAAAGCTAGCTGCCAATTTAGTAATTCTGTTAGAGTACCAGCTACAAATGCTCCGGATCCTATCCCTACTCCACCAAAAATGCCATTTACACCAAGCGCTCTTCCCTGTTTATTTGCTGCGTGAATAACCCAAGGAATTCCCACAGGATGATAAATTGAACAGAAAAGTCCAAGAAGCGATAATGAAAAAAATAAAAAAGAAACTGATGTGCTTAAACCGCATAATATCGAAGCTAATCCCATTCCAATAAACATAATTGTCATTGTTCCTGAACGAGACCATCTATCACTTAACCAACCGAAAGGAATTGCCCCTAATCCAATTAGTAGAGCTCCAAGAGACCATAATCTAATTAATTGATCATAAGAAATATTCCATTGTTTTTCTATAGTCAGAACGATAACAAAATAAAATGCTGCAAACATATGCATAAGAGCATGACCTATTGATGAAAATAGGAGTGTATAAAAAGTATTATTCAAACTCTTCGTAATTAATAGAAAGAGAATTCACACAATATCTTTTACCAGTAGGCTCTGGGCCATCATCAAAGACATGACCTAAATGAGCATCACATTTGGCACACATAATTTCAATACGCACCATTCCATGCGATCTATCAGTCTCTGTTTTAATTGCTTCAGGTGATATTTGCTCAAAAAAACTTGGCCATCCACAATAAGAATCATATTTTGTTGAACTGTTAAATAATTCATTACCACAGCATTTACATTTAAAAATACCGCCATTAATAATTTCAAAATTTTTACCAGAGAAAGGAGGTTCTGTTCCCTTTTGTCTTGTTACGTAATATTCATCTTCTGTGAGAAGAGATTTCCATTCTTCATCTGTTTTAATTATCTTTGACATATTTAAAATTTAAGTTTGAGAGTATTATTCCCAATAATATAAATATAGTTCCAATTAAATGAAATAAAGCAAATTGTTCTCCTAAAAAACTTATTGCCCAAATTGAACTAAATACTGGTATTAAGTGTAAAAATAACCCAGCTCTGTTAGCGCCTATGATTGAAACTCCCATATTCCATGAAAAAAAAGAAACAATACTCGCAAATATGGCTACATAAATAATTATTAAATAATCGGTACTATTATCAGGAATGAAAGTAGAATTTGAAGACTCTATAAAATATAGAGGTATGAGAAAAATTAAACCAATAAATATAAGTACTTCTAAAGTTGCAAGTTGAGAAAGATTTTTATCAATTTTTCTTAATAGTACTGAATACACACACCATGAAAGTGCAGCAATAAACATCCAAATATCACCACTTGTAAATTGAAAAGAATAAAGATTATTTAAATTCCCTTTTAAAATAATACAAAATGCACCAATAACAGATAAGAATATTCCAATAAATTGAAGTAAACTTGTCTTCGTTTTAAATATTAACCATGAAAAACCAATTATTAGAACTGGTGTTACAGAATTCATAAGAGCAGAATTAATTACGAGTGTTGTTTGTAAAGATATATAAGTAAAAGAATTAAAGATCGTTACACCAAGAAATGCAATCAAACTAATTAATAATAAATTTTCTTTATAATATTTTAAATTTTTTCTTATCTCACTATATGTAAAAGGTAAAAGTATAATAAAAGCCAAAGTCCATCGAAAAAAACTTAATTTAAACGGAGACAAGTCTGTATTATATGCAATTTTACCAGCAAAAAAATTTCCAGACCAAAAAAAAGAGGAAGCAATTAATAAAAAAATAGCTAATAAATATTTATTTCCCACTATTTATCAACTAGCGTCATTAAAGATGACGTGTCAAATCTATTACCACCATTCTTTTGGACTTCTTCATAATATTTATCAACTATTTTTGTAATAGGAAGATTAGCGCCATTCTTATCAGCTTCATTAAAACAAATAGATAAATCTTTGCGCATCCAATCTACAGCAAATCCATAATCAAATTTCCCATCGAGCATAGTTCTATATCTATTTTCCATTTGCCATGATTGAGCCGCTCCTTTTGATATTACGCTAAGGACTTTTTCCATATCTACATTCGATTTTTTTCCAAAAGCCATTGCTTCAGATAAACCTTGAACTAATCCTGCAATACAAATTTGATTTATCATTTTCGCTATTTGACCTGATCCAGATGGACCTATAAGTTCAACCGCTTTTCCATAAGATGTGAGAACTGGTTTAACAGTATTATAATCTTTTTCATCGCCGCCAATCATAATGGAAAGAACGCCATTTTCTGCACCAGCTTGACCACCGGATACAGGGGCATCAAGAAAACTTAATTTTTTATCTTTAAGTTTTTGATAATAATTTCTTGCAATCTCTGCTGAAGCTGTTGTGTGATCAACGATTATTGATCCTTCAGCTACTTTTGAAATAATTCCATCCTCACCTTCCATTACTTCAATAATATCTTCATCGCGTCCAACACACATAAAAACAATTTCAGAATTTTGAGAAGCTTCACCAGGAGTTTTAGCCATGCTACCTTTATATTCTTCTACCCATTTTTCTGCTTTAGCAGTTGTTCTGTTATATACAGTTACATTATAACCTTTGTTTTGAAGATGACCTGCCATTGGATAACCCATTACCCCTAAGCCAATGAAAGAAACATTTTTAATACTCATGAATATTCTCCTAATTTTTCTAAAATTTTTAAATTCAAATCTTCTGAATTACTAACAATTAAATTCTTATTCTTTTTTGTAAAGTCATATTTATTTTTATCAAAATCTATGTCAGCACCACCTGCTTCTCTGACAAAAAGAATGCCTGGAATATGATCCCAGGGAGATAGTTTTGATAAAATAGCAAAATTTCTAATCCCAATACCTATATCTATATATTCAAAACCAATGCATCTGTAAGAATTAACTTCTTTAAATATGTTTTTAAATTTTAGCAATTTATCTTTAAATCCTGACTCCCAATACTTTGTACTTATTGATCCTATAGTTTCTTCAATTATTTTTTCACCTTTTGTAATAATTTTTTTATTATTAATATAAGCACCCTCGTTTACAATTGCTGAGCACATAATTTTTTCTAGTGGCTTATATATCCAAGAACGTAAAATTTTTTCTTTAAATGTTAAGGCTATCATAATTGCAAATTTATCTCTTCCATTAGCAAAATTTGTTGTCCCATCTATTGGATCAACAGTCCAACAATATTCATCTTCATTATAAAAATTCAATATTTTTTCATTTTTAGAATATTCCTCTTCACCTATAAAATTTGAAAAAGGTAAAATTTTTAAGAGATTTTTTTTTAATTCTTTTTCTGCTTCGATATCAGCTGCAGTTACTAAATCAGATCCATTTTTATAGTTAATTTCATCCTCTGATAAATTTTTAAATTTTGGCAAAATAATATTTTGACTTACGTTAAAACAAATGTCCTCAATGTCCTCTTGTTTTATATTATCCATTTATACATGCTTCAGTATACATTTCTGCGAGTTTCAACGTGATATTGCCAATTTTACCATTATTTATTTTTTTATTATCAATTTTTAAAATAGGAGTAATAAAACTTCCAGAGCTTGTTAAAAATACTTCGTCAGCATTAATTAATTGCTTATGGGTAAATTGTTTTTCAATTAGTTTAAGGCTAGTTTTTTTTATAATTTTTGAAAGAGATGTTCTAGTTACTCCTTTTAAAATATCAGAATTAGCTGGATGCGTTATTAAATTATTTCTTTTTATAATCCAAATATTAGAAGATGTGCCCTCAGTTACTTTTCCGTTTTGTATTAAAATTGCCTCATATGCGTTTTTCTTTTTGGCTATATTTGCAGCTATAATATTTGGAAGTAAATTTACAGTTTTAATATCACGTCTTTTCCATCGAAGATCTTGGTATGTAATTGTTTTTACTCCTACAAAATTTTTTCCAGGTAAATTAAAACTTTTATTTCTTGTGTATACAATCAAAGTTGGGATTAAATTTTTTTGATATTTGTGTTCTCTAAATTGAATACCTCTTGTAATTTGTAAATATATTATACCATTTCTCGTTTTATTTTTCTTTACTAGATTTAGAAAAATATTAGTTAAGTTTTTTTTATTAATTTTAAATTTGATATCTAATTCATGAAGAGAATATTGTAATCTCTTAAGATGAAAATCTAAATCAATAAAATTATTATCTAAAACTGCGATAACTTCATAAACACTATCTGCAAATTGTAATCCTCTATCCTCAATATGAATTTTTGCTGATTTAAAATTTATAAATTTATTATTTATATATGCAAAATTTGGCATTAAATTAAACTTTTGATAAAAGTTTTTCTAGTTTTTTTATGCAGTTTGTTTCAGCAAAAAAAACAACATCATCATTTTCTTTAAAAACAGTTTGGCTATTAGGGATTATAATTTTTTTATCCCTTACAATAGAGCCAATACGTATACCTTTTGGTAATTCTAATTCTTTAAGATTTTTATTACAAAGAAATGATTCTGATTGAATATCTGCCTCTATTACTTCTCCAAAACCTTCACCTATGGAATAATCGTTTCGTATTTTTACGCCTCTAACCTTTTCTAAAATTTTAGAAATTGTTATTATTTTTGGATCTATGGTCATATCAACACCAATATTAGACAACAAAGAAGAATAACTGCTATTATTAATCAAAGTTATTGATGTGTTGGCACCTGCTCTTTTAGCTAGTAAGGATGATAGAATATTAACTTCATCGTCTTCTGTAATTGATATACAGTATCCTGAATCTGATATGTTTACCTCTTCAAGTATCTGATTGTCCAAACCATCTCCGCATGTCACTGTGATATTTTCTAAATTTGACGCAAGAAATTCTGCGCGTTCTTTATTAGCTTCAATGAGTTCAGTTTTTATATATGTTTCAGAATTTTCAATTAATTGTGCGAGTGAAAATCCTATATTTCCACCACCAATAATCACAGCTTTTTTTGCCTGCAATTCTTGATGGCCAAATTCAGATAACACGTCTGTCAAATTATCAGTTTCCACAACTAGAAAGATAGTATCTTTTTTTTCAATTTTGGTTGAAGAATTTACTGTAAATTTTTGATCACCTCTAAATATAAACATAATGTTGGCTAAATAGTCAGGAAATTTTTCTGATAATTCTCTTACAGATAGGCCTGAATGTAAAAAATTGTCCTCACATTTTAATCCAATTAATTTCAATTTTTTATCTGATAGTTCAACCATATCTATTGTGCCAGGAGAAATTAATCTTCTAAATATACCTTTAGCAACTTCTTGTTCAGGAGAAATAATTGCATCTATTGGAAAATTTTCATCATTATATAAATTTTTCCAATCATTTTTTAAATAATCTTGTTGTCTTATTCTTGCAATTTTCTTTTTTATTTTAAATAAAGAGTGGCCAATTTGACAAGTAACCATATTAGTTTCATCACTTTTAGTAACTGCAATAATTATTTCACAGTCATGTGCACCGGCACTCTCTAAAACTGTTGGCATACTAGGGATACCATTTATTGTTTTGACATCCAAATTTTCAGATACCTTATTTAATCTATTTTCATCTTCATCAATAACTGTAACTTCAAAGTTTTCGCGTGATAGTTTATCAGCTATGCTATATCCAACATCTCCAGCACCACAAATAATTGTTTTCATTGATTAGTTATTCTACTTTTATATTTAGTGATTTAAATTTTCTATAAAGAGCAGTTCTTTCCATTCCTGTAAATTCAGAAACTTTTGTTATATTACCATTAAATCTCTTAATTTGCGATATTAAATAATTTTTTTCAAACTCAGATCTTGCTTCTTTTAATGACAAATCCAATGAATTATTGGAAGAATTTGACGCAGTTTCATCTCCCATTTGTAAAGCTAAATCATCAACCTCTAACTCTTTTATATTTTGATCTTGGTTAAGTATCAGACTTTTCTCAACATAGTTAATTAATTGAGATATATTTCCAGGCCAATCATACATTTGTAACTTAGTTAAGGCTTTAGAAGAAAATTTAAAATTTAAATTTCCTCCACTTTTTTCATTTAAATAAAAATTAAGGATAGGAAGAACGTCATCTCTCCTATCAGAAAGGGAGGTAAATTTTATAAAGTCTGTTGAAATTCTATCATATAGTCTTTTAATAAAATTACCTTTTTCAATTTCTATTTCTAAATTTTTCTCAGTAATTGTAATAATTTTATGATTTAATTTAATATCAAGATCTTCAAAAAATTTTTTATTTTCTAGAAAATTTAAAAGTTTTTTTTGATAAATATTCGGTAGAGTTTCAATATTGAGAAGTATTAATGAATTATTGTTTGATCGATAAAAAATATTTTCATTAATTGCATTTTTATTTTCTGCAAACATATTATCCAATGCTTCATTTGTAAGTTTTTTAAAATCAATTGATATAGGAAGCTTATCTTTATATGGTGAATTTTGATGTATTAAATTTGTAAAATGTTTTTTTCCTGTTCCAAATGGCCCTTCAATTAATAATCTTGAATTACTTGAACTCTGCTCATTTAAATGTTTGTTAATTTTTTTAATAAATTCTGAATTCCCTATCAGGGGTATAGCTTTAATTAAAGTATCTTTTAAATTTTTATTTTCACTCAATAATGATGAACTTTCTATTGCTCTCTTAGTAAGAATGATTAATTTATCACTATTGAATGGCTTTTCTAGAAAATCGTATGCTCCATTTTTTATAGATTTTACTGCAAGATCAACAGTTCCATGACCACTTATAATAATAATTGGGACATTGCTATTAATTGATTTAAATTCTTTTAAAATTTCAATACCATCTAATTTACTGTTAGATAGCCACACATCTAAAATAACTAAGTCGGGTTTAATTTCTTTGAATTTACTAATTGCTTCATCTGAATTGAGCGCAATAGATGTATTATAATTTTCATCTTTAAGAATTTCTGAAATAAGAAAACAAATATCCTTTTCATCATCTATAATTAATACTTTATGCATTGTATTCAAAATTGATTAGTGATGTTGTGCCTGCCATATTTTTATTTTTCTCAATTTTTATTTTACCACCATGATCTTCAATAATTCTTTTGACTATAGATAGACCAAGGCCAGTTCCTTTTGTTTTAGTTGTAAAATAAGGCTCAAATATTTTACTCAACATTTTTTCATCAATTCCCACACCATTATCTTTTATTCCAATTTTTATATTTTTCTCATCGGTTGCCAATAATACTTCAACTGCTGGATTAGGTATTTTTTCTACAGCTTCAATAGCATTTTTAATTAAGTTACCGAAACATCTTGAGATTTGAAGCGTATCAAAGTGAAAATAAATATCATTTTCAGGTTTTATTAAATTAAGCTTTATATCCTTCCTTGTGTTGAAATATAAAAGGAATGCCTCTTCTAAACATTTTGATAGGTTATCAAGCTTGATTTCTGCTTCAGGCATTCTCGCAAAAGATGAAAATTCATCAACTAACTTTCCAATATCATCTACCTGCCTTGATATTGTTTTGGTTAAAAGTGAAATATCCTCCTTATCTGTTTTTGTATCTAAAAATTTCTTTTCTATTCTTTCAGCAGAAAGTTTAATTGGGGTCAGGGGATTTTTAACTTCATGTGCTATCTTTCTTGCTATATCAGACCAAGCAGCATGTTTTTCTGCTAAAATTAGAGATGTAGCATCATCTAGGGCAACAACATATCCCTCAATTTTATTATCATTAATTTCTTTAATAATTCTAATATTAAAATTTCTTTGATCATCAAATAATGTAAAATCGTATTGAAAATTTAATAATACTTTGTTTGAGGTTGCAAAATTCTCAAATATCTTTTTCCATTCAGGGAAATAAGATAGAAAATTGTCATTAATTCTAAAATTTTTAGTGCTTCTAAATAATTTTGTTAAAGTTTTATTAAATAATAAAATATTAAAATTTTTATCTAAAGATATTACACCTATTGTTAAAAGACTTAAGATTGCCTCTATAAAAATTCTTTTTTCTTCATCTTCTTGACTTTTTGATATTAACTCATTTTGCTTATTCTCAATTTCAGTAATCATTTTATTATAAGACGATAGTAATACTTTTATCTCTTGAAATTGATCTGTTTCACTAACTTTAGCATCAAAATTTCCTTCTGAGATTTTATTTGCTGATTTGATTAAGTTTGTAATAGGTTTACTAAGGTTACTAGCTAGATTAAACCCAATCAAAATTGCCACTAATATAAAACAAATGGAGAAAAGAACAAATATCATTGAATAAGTTATTTGAATCCCTGAACTCTCTTCTTCTTTCAAAGTATAAATTTCAAACGCTTCTTTTGTAGCACTAATATGATCCCAGATATTGGTATTCAAGTTTCTATTAACTTGCATGTAGACATCTTCTAAAAAATTTATTTTTTTATAGGCAGTGATAGAATTTTTATCTAATTGAAAAATATAAACACGGTTTTGATTAACAACTTTAAATATTTCATTTGAAGGTAGAGAAAAATTTTTATTATCAGGATCTTTAAGACTTAGGTAAATATTTCCCTCAGTATTAAATATATAAATACTTGAAATTGTTCTCAAGTTAATAAATTCACTCAGAGCTACTCTTATTGATTGAATATTAACTTCATTATTTTTAGAAACTTTTAATATTTCTCTCATAATTAACTGAGTATCAGAAACTATTTCTGCCTGTATCTCATTTTCATAATTTTTTGCTACTATATTAGAATTTACAACTGCGTCTTTTACAGCATCTCCATACCAAGTTCTTAATTCTAAATTGAAGAAAAGTGATGTTATAATTACTAAGCCAATGGCTGGACCTAAAGCCATCGCGGCAAATAAATTGACAAACTTTATATATAATCGAGATTCATCATAACTTTTTCTTCTTCTCACTAAAATC
Source organism: uncultured Alphaproteobacteria bacterium (assembly GCA_902538155.1). Classification (GTDB taxonomy): domain Bacteria; phylum Pseudomonadota; class Alphaproteobacteria; order HIMB59; genus CACPNW01. The sequence goes on along the minus strand of CACBDX010000011.1, from coordinate 16,950 downwards.
AGAACAATTTGTCTTATAATTATAGAAATCAATAAAATGACAAAAATAACATCTGCCAATAGAAAAAATTGTAATCTCCTTGGGTCTTTTACTAAATCATTGTTCGGAAGCATTAAATAAAATGTGATCGAAAAACTCAATATGATTAAAAATATTAAAAAATAAAAAGATAATCTTGATAGATGTATAGATTTGAGTAATTTTGATAAGTCAAACACTGTGTACTTTAGTTAATTTTTCAAATAATGATTATAAAATAATATTATTTATAAATTAAAATTATGAAAAATGCACTTGTAATTCTAGCTGGGGGAAAAGGAAAGAGATTTGGTCGAAAAATTCCCAAACAGTTCTTAAAAATTGGGAATACAAATTTTTTAAATTATTTTATTTCAAATTTAGACTTATCTAATTTTGATATTATAAATATTTCAATAGATAAAAAATATCAAAATACTTATTTAAATCACAAGGTCATTTCTGATAAAATAAAAATTACCTATTCAAAACCTGGAAATACTAGACAAATTTCTTCTTTTAATGCTTTAAAAAATTTAAAAAAATTTAAAATTAAGAAAGTATTAATACATGATGCTGCACGTCCTTTATGTAGTAACAAATTAATTAAAAAAATTATTTCTAAGTTAGATAAAAATACTAATGCAATTCCATATGTTGAATATAACGACAGACAATTAATAAAGAAAAGCAAATTGGAAACAAAAGCAATCAATGTACAAACACCCCAAGGTTTTAATTATAATTTAATTTTGAAAGAACATATCAAGTATAAAAATTTTGAATTTAGTGATGATGCAGGACTATTACAAAAATCAAAAATAAAAATTAATTTTATCAAAGGTGAAAAAAATAATATTAAAATTACTTATCCGGAAGATATTCAGTTATTTAATTTATACAGAAAGCCGATAACAAAATACGGTATTGGTTACGATATTCATCAAATTGATAAAAATACTAGAAATGGATTAAAATTAGGAGGTATTAAAATACCTTTTTCCAAATTAACTGGTCATTCTGATGCGGACGTTGTACTTCATGCAATTTGTGATAGTATTTTTGGAGCTCTCTCTATGAGAGATATAGGTTATCACTTTCCAAATACAGATAAAAAATGGAAAAATGCAGATTCATCCAAATTTATTATTTATTGTAGAAATAAACTCAAAGAAAAAGGTTATTCCATTATAAATTTAGATATAAATATAATAGCTGAAAAACCTAAAATTAATAAGTATGTTTCAAAAATGATTAAAAATATTTCAACATTACTTCAAATAAAAAATAACTCTGTGTCTATTAAAGCAACTACAAATGAGAAGATTGGTTTTATTGGAAATGGTGATGGAATTGCTGCTGAATCTATAGTTCATGTAACAAATGATAAAATTAGCTAATTTTTTTGTATCGTTATCATTTACTGGGTATATTAAGATAATACCACCAGGAACCTTTGCATCTTTTTTATCCATAGTTATTTTATTTCCTATTGTTGAATACAAGATTATTTCTTTAGAAATATCTGTAATTGTTTTTATTGTAATTTTTTTATTATCATTATTTTTTATTAATCAATTCTCTTCATACACACAATCACATGACTCAAAAATAATAGTTATTGATGAATTCCTAGGAATATATTTAATTTTATTATTTTATGATCAAATTAAAATCATCAATCCTTATGTTACAATGATGTTAATTTTTATTTTATTTCGTTTTTTTGATATTCTGAAAATTTTTCCAGCAAATATAATAGATAAAAGACTTAAATCAGCTTTTGGTGTAATTCTTGATGATTTAATAGCAGGAATATATACAATCATAATTCTTTATATTGTAAATGCCTATTATTAAAAAAATTATAGATAAATTAATAAAAAAAAATATTTCAATTTCAGTTGCTGAGTCATGCACAGGTGGATTAATAGCAAATACTATTACCAAATATAGTGGTGTCTCTAAAATTTTTTCTTATGGAATTATTACTTATTCAAATAAAGCTAAATCTAAATATTTATCTGTTTCAAAAACCAATCTTTCTAAATTTGGAGCTGTAAGTAAAGAAGTTGCTGAAGATATGATAAACGGTTTATATGAAACTGAAAGAACAAAAATCTGTATTTCAACAACTGGTATAGCAGGTCCTAATGGTGGGACAAAATCAAAGCCTGTAGGACTAGTGTATATTGGGATTAAAATTAATAAAAAAAATTATATTTTTAAAAAAATATACAAGGGAGAAAGATTAGATATACAAAGAAAAACAAGAGATTTTATATTTAGAAAAATTAATGAATTAATCTAATATTTCATCAGCGCGAATTTTAAACGATTCAATCATTTTATTTTCAATCAATGGAAAAAAAGCTTCAGCAATTTTTTGATGAAAAAATTTTGTGAACTCAAATTCAACATTAAAATGGATTCGTGTTTGGTTTTTTTTTAATGATTCAAAAATCCAATTAGTTTTTAAATCTTTCAGAGGTCCTTTTATATAAGTTGTACTAATTGAGAGTTTTTTTTTATCAAAAGTTACGTGTGAACCAAAAGTTTGAGGCATAAAATATTTGTACCAAACAACCATGTCTGCATAGATTTCTTTTTCACTTTTTGAATGGACTTTCATTGCTGAACACCAGGGGATAAAATAAGGGTAACTCTCAATATCTAAAACGATATCAAAAAGATCTTTTGCGTCATGATCGACTATCTCCTCCCTATTTGATGACTTCATTGAATTGAATAAAGTTTATTTTTCCTATTTTCTTGCATGATTTTAAAATCATCAGATGCGTGATAACTAGAGCGAGTAAGTGGTGATGATGCCACCATTAGAAATCCTTTTGCGTATGCCATTTTTTTGTATTCCTCAAATTCTTCAGGAGTAATAAATTTTTCTAGCTTAGCGTGCTTTGGTGTTGGCGGTAAGTATTGTCCTATAGTAATAAAATCAACATTAGCAGCTCTTAAATCATCCATTACTTGATAAACTTCTTCTTTAGTTTCACCTAAACCAACCATTAGACCTGATTTTGTAAATATACTTGGATTTTTTTCTTTAATTTGACTAAGTAAATTCAAACTTACAAAGTACCGCGAACCTGGTCGAATTGAAGGATATAATCTTGGTACTGTTTCTAAGTTGTGATTAAATACATCAGGTAAATTTTTTGATAAAATATCTATTGCTTCAGGTTTATTTTTAAAATCAGGTGTTAGAATTTCAATTGTGCAGTTTGGATTTAAAGATTTAATTGAATCTATGACATTTATAAAATGTAATGCTCCTCCATCTATTAGATCGTCTCTGTCGACACTAGTTATAACAACATGTTCTAAGTTCAGTTGTTTAACTGATTCAGCAATTCTAATTGCTTCACCGTGATCAATAAAATTAGGTTTACCAGTTTTAATATTACAAAATGCACAAGCTCTAGTGCAAATATCTCCTAGTATCATAAATGTTGCATGTTTTTTTTGCCAACACTCCGCTATATTTGGGCATGCCGCTTCTTCGCATACAGTTACAATTTTTTTTTCTTTTAAAAGCTTATTTGTTTCTTTAAAAAATTTTGAAGTTGGTGCTTTTACTCTAATCCAACTTGGTTTTTTGGGTATTGGATTTGATTTGTTTTTTACTTTTTCAGGATGTCGTGGTCCACTCATATGAATTAAATAACTTCCATATCCAAGCTATTCAACCATATTTGAAAAGGATCCTCTAAAATATCGCCAAAATCTTTGAGTAATTTTGCCGCAACGGCACCATCTAATGATCTGTGATCTGCCGAAATCGTAGATTTCATTGTATGCCCTATTTCAATACTGCCAGCGTTAACAACGGGTTTTTCAATTATAGATCCAATTGCAATAATACTTGATTGTGGCGGGTTAATGATTGCTTGAAATTCTGTGATTCCAAACATGCCTAAATTAGAGATAGTTATAGATCCTCCGCTATACTCTTCTGGTAATAATTTATTTTGATTAGCTTTTTTTACTAGTGATTTTATTTCTGTTGAAATTTCAGCTAATCCTTTTGTATCAGCTTGTTTGACAATAGGAGTTATTAATCCTTCTTTTAAAGCTACCGCAATTGCAATATCGATATTTTTATATTGATGTATTTTACCATTGACCCAAGAAATATTTGTCTCTGGATTTTTAGCCATTGCCATTGCGCATGCTTTAACAATAAGGTCGTTAAAAGAGATTTTGATATCACTATTTAAATTAATTTTTTTTCTTAAATTTATTAGCTTATCCATTCTTGTTTCAATAGTAAGATAAAAATGTGGAACCTCATTTTTTGTTTTTGTTGTTCTTTCAGCAATTATTTTTCTAATACTAGATGTCTCAATTATAGAAATATTTTCATCATTGATATGAAGTTCAAAATTTTGAATATCTTTTTTTATTATCCTACCATCAGGCCCAGACCCTTTAATATTAGTTAGATCAATATTGTTATCTTTCGAAAATTTTTTAACAAACGGTGAAGCAAAATTAGTATTTTGTTTAGTATTTGAATCTTTACTATTTTCTATTATTTGACTGTTATCTACTTTAGTACTTGCTTTAGGTGTTTCTGAAACTTGATTTTTTTCTTCACTGCTTACAGTTTGATCTTTATCATTATAATCTTCTAATCTTTCATTTTTGTTACCATTGATTAGAGCAATGACAGAATTGACAGCAATTTGCTTATCTGGTGTTGTATCAATTAAGTGTGTAATTTCTCCTTCATCAACTGCTTCAACTTCCATTGTTGCTTTATCTGTTTCAATTTCAGCTAATATATCTCCAGCTGAAACAGTATCACCAATATTAACTAACCACTTATTAATTACACCTTCTGACATTGTGGGTGATAATGCAGGCATTAAAACTTTAATTGCCATTTATTTTATATAACTTACTTTTTTTGCAGCATTTATAATGTCATCAACTTGAGGAAGATATAACTTTTCTAAGCTCAATGCGTATGGCATTGGAACATCCGCACTATTAACTTTTATCACTGGTGAGTCTAAATAATCAAATGCATCCCTTTGAACAATATTTGCAATTTCTGAACCAACACTACCAAATGGCCATGACTCTTCGACAGTGATTAGTCTATTAGTTTTTTTAACTGAATTTAAAATTGTTTCTGTATCCAAAGGTCGTAAAGTTTGTAAATCAATAATTTCTGAATCTAAATTGTATTCCTCTTTTAGTCTTATTGCAGCTTCTTTTGATTTCTGCAACATTATTGAATACGTTACGATCGTTAAATCTTTTCCTTCTTTTTCTATATTTGCTTTTCCAATAGGTATTGAGAAGTTAATGTCATTATTAACTGGGCCTTTTAATCCATAAAGAATTTCATTTTCTAGAAAAATTACGGGATTTGGATCTGATATAGCAGATCTTAATAAACCTTTTGCGTTATAAGGAGTAGATGGTGCAATGACTTTTAAACCTGGAACTTGAGAATACCAGGAAGAAAAATCCTGACTATGTTGTGCAGCAACTTGGGCAGCGGCGCCATTAGGTCCTCTGAAAACAATAGGGCAATTAATTTGTCCTCCAGACATGTAAAGTGTTTTTGCAGCTGAATTTATAATTTGATCAATTGCTTGCATCGAAAAATTAAAAGTCATGAATTCTAAGATTGGTCTCAATCCCTTAAATGCTGCTCCAACTGCTAATCCGGTAAATCCATGTTCGGAAATAGGAGTATCTAATACTCTTTCTTTCCCAAATTCTTGAAGAAGACCTTGTGTGACTTTATAAGCACCTTGATACTCGGCAACCTCCTCTCCAAGTATGAAAACTTTATTATCTTTTCTCATTTCTTCGGCCATTGTGTCTCTTAGTGCTTGGCGCATAGTAATTTCTTCTGAACTTAAATTTCTATCTTCTTCTATTTTAGGCGATGGTGTATCGATTATATCAGCTTTCTTATTCTCAATTTTTGTCTCAATATTTTTTTCAATTTTCTTTTCTTCAATCACTTTTTCAAGGGGAGCTTCTTTTTTTACTTCAACTTTTTCATTTGGATCGCCAATAATTGCTATGGCTTTGTTTACTGGAATATTGGCTTCTCCTTCTTTAAATAAAAGATCAAGAACAACACCTTCATCTACGGCTTCAACTTCCATTGTTGCTTTGTCAGTTTCAATTTCAGCAATCAAATCACCAGCTTTAACAGTATCTCCTTTTTTAATTAACCACTTAGATAGATTTCCTTCTGTCATTGTTGGAGACAATGCGGGCATTAAAATTTCTGTGCTCATAATTTATAAATAAACATCCGTATAAAGTTCGCTGTCCTTTGGAAAAGGACTGTTGGTTGCAAATTCAGCTGCATTTTTAATTTCTTCTAAAGTATCTTTATTAATTTTTTCAATTTCATCATTAGTCGCAATTTTTTTCTTTAAAATTTCAGCTTTGACTATTTCAATAGGATCGGTTTGCTTATAATTATCTAATTCTTCTTTCGTTCTATATTTTGCAGGATCTGACATTGAATGTCCTCTATATCGATATGTTTGTACTTCAATAATATAAGGCCCATTCCCTTCTCTGACATACTTACCTGCTTTATCTGCCGCTTCTATAACAGAGAACACATTCATCCCATCTACCTTCTCACCAGGAATACCAAATGCCTCCCCTCTTTTATATAAGTCTAATCCCGCCGCAGCTCTATCTACAGATGTACCCATTCCATATTTATTATTTTCAATAATGTATAAAACAGGAAGCTTCCATAAAGCAGCTAGATTAAAAGCTTCAAAAACTTGTCCATTGTTCATCGCTCCATCACCAATATATGTTCTGCATATATTTTTTTCTCCATTATATTTATGTGTGAATGCTATACCGGTTCCAATTGGTACTTGAGCTCCTACAATACCATGACCACCATAAAAATTATTTTCCTTTGAAAACATATGCATAGAACCACCCTTACCTGCAGAATAACCATCTTCTCTACCAGTCAGTTCTGCCATAATACGTTTTGGATCTAATCCCCTAGCAATCATATGACCATGATCTCTGTAAGTTGTTACAACTGAGTCATTCTTATCAATTGTCATTAATATACCAACAACAACAGCTTCTTGGCCAATATACAAATGACAAAAACCACCTATTTTACCCATTCCGTAAAGTTGAGCTGCTCTTTCCTCAAATCTTCTAATCTTGAGCATAAAAGAGTACATTTTGATATAATCTGCTTTTTGAAGTTTCTTCATATGATAATCTTTAATTATAATTAGGGTGATTTTTTGTCAAATAAATCAATCTATTCTATAATTATAACTGTTTCGTTTTCTGAAGTAAATCCTGTAACTTTCCTAAATGTCTCATCTAAATAGTCCAAATCTATAGTATTTGGTTGTAATCTTTTAATTCTGTCTAAGTAAAATTCATTTTCTTTTTTTAAGGACATATATTGTTCATTGTATTGAGCATTAAGATTTTTAAGACTAAAATATTTCAGTAATCCCCTCTCACCATTTATAAGAAAATAGAGAAGATAAACAAATAGAAAAAAAGTAAACAAAAACGATAAATAGAAGTAAAATTTATTTTTTAAAACTAAAGATTTATTCATATATTATATAAATAGCATATTTAAGATCGAAACTGTCAATTATTTGTTATTTAAGATAGATGATCCAGCATAATTTGCTTTATCTTGTAATGCTTCTTCAATTCTTAACAATTGATTATATTTTGCTGTTCTATCTGTTCTAGATAATGATCCTGTTTTAATTTGACCTGCTGAAACACCAACTGATAGATCAGCAATCGTCGTATCTTCAGTCTCACCAGAACGATGTGAAATAATAGTAGTGAAATTATTTTCTTTTGCTAATTTAATCGACTCCAAAGTTTCTTTTAGCGTACCTATCTGATTTACTTTTACTAAAATAGAATTACCCGCACCCTCTTCAATACCTTTTTGTAATCTTTTTTTATTTGTAACAAATAAATCATCACCAACTAACTGAACTTTTTTTCCTATTGCTGATGTTAAATTAGACCAACCATCCCAATCATCCTCTGACATCCCATCTTCAATAGAATAAATTGGATAAGCATTTACCAATTTCTCTAAATATTTTATCATCTCATCAGATGATAAAACAATTTTTTCTCCCTTTAAGTCATATTTATTATTTTTGTAAAATTCAGTCGATGCAACATCAAGTGAAAGATAAATATCTTTTCCAGGCTTAAAACCCGCATCCTCCACTGATTTCAAAACAGTTTCTATGACTTCACTAGAACTATTTATATTAGGAGCAAATCCTCCTTCATCACCAACATTTGTGTTTAAGCCTTTTGATTTTAAAAGTGACTTTAATGAATGAAATATTTCGCAACCATATTGAAGTGCGTCTGAAAAATTATTTGCACCTATAGGTGCAACCATAAATTCTTGAATATCAACGTCATTATCTGCATGCGATCCTCCATTAATAATATTCATCATTGGAACTGGAAGACTCATTTTATGTTCTTTACCAAGAAAAGAATAAAGTTCATGACCTTGAGAAGAAGCTAAACATTTTGCAAAAGCTAAGCTTGCAGCTAGTGTTGCATTAGCGCCTAGGTTAGATTTATTTTCCGTACCATCAAGTTCTAATAAAGAATCATCAAAGGAAGAAATATCTTCGAATGATTTTCCAACTAGTTCATTAGAAATTTTATCATTGATATTTACTACTGCTTTCAAAACTCCTTTACCTTTGTATATAGATTTATCATTATCTCTCAATTCTAGAGCCTCATGCACTCCAGTAGATGCTCCACTCGGAACCGCAGCTCTTCCAAAAATAGAATTTTCAAACTCTATATCGCATTCAACAGTTGGATTTCCTCTGCTATCTATTATTTGTCTTCCTTTTATATTTGTTATTTTAGGCATTGTTTTTCGCTATATCATCAAATTGCTTAAGTTGAATTAATAAATTTTTTAAATCTTTTATATTAATCATGTTTGGTCCATCACTAGGGGCATTATCTGGGTCATTATGTGTTTCTAAAAATAAACCAGCTACACCAATAGATATAGCAGCTTTGCATAAAGAAGGGATATGTTCTCTTTGACCGCCACTTTTATCACCTAATCCTCCTGGTTGTTGAACGGAATGAGTTGCATCAAAAATTAGCGGGTATTCATATCTTTTCATAATATCCAAACCTTTAAAATCATTTACTAGTGTGTTGTAACCAAAAGATGTTCCTCTTTCAGTTATCATAATGTTTTTATTATTTGTAGTTTCTATCTTGGTAAAAATATTTTTAACGTCAGTTGGTGATAAAAATTGACCTTTTTTAACATTAATAATTTTACTTGTATTACCTGCAGCTAATAATAAATCTGTTTGACGACATAAAAAAGCAGGTATTTGGAGAATATCAATAACGCTATCTTGATTTAATTGATTACATTGATCTTCATTATGGACATCGGTTAGTATTGGTAAATTTAAATTAGTTTTAATTTTTTCAAATATTTTTAAAGCTTCATCAAGCTTAATACCTCTATCACTATTAATACTTGATCTATTTGCCTTATCAAAACTAGATTTAAAAATTAAATTAATACCAACATCATCACATATTTTATGTAGCTGTTCTGCAATCATCAGTGAGTGACTTTCATTTTCTATTACGCATGGACCTGCAATTAAAACAAATTGAGAATTGTTTGAGATAGAAAAATTTTTTAGATTTATACTAATCATTAATTGCAGCCTTTATAAATGAAACGAAAAGAGGATGAGGATCTAATGGTCTTGATTTTAATTCTGGATGAAATTGAACTCCTATAAACCATTTATGTTTTTTACTCTCAAGCACTTCAGGTAATAATCCATCTGGTGACATACCAGTGAAATAATAACCTTTGTTTTCAAATTTTGATAGAAATTTCTGATTTACTTCGTATCTATGTCTGTGTCTCTCGCTAATTACTTTATTTTTATATATGGAAAAGATTTTTGAATTTTTTTTCAAAACAGCTTTGTATGCTCCAAGACGCATGGTTCCACCCTTGTCACTATTTTTATCTCTTTTTTCGATCTTATTTTTATTTACCCATTCTGTCATTAACCCTACAACTGATTTAGTAGTCTTCTTAAATTCTGAAGAATGAGCATTTTTAATTTTTAGAACATTTTGTGCTATTTCAATAACTGCTAACTGCATTCCAAGACAAATTCCAAAAAAAGGAATATTGTTTTCTCTCGCATATTTGATGGCATTAATTTTTCCATTAATACCACGAATCCCAAAACCACCCGGAATTAGAATTCCATCACAACCTTTAAATTTTTTCATTAAACTAATGTTGCTTTCTTTTTCAGAATTAATCCATTTAATATCTACATCGGCAGAATTTTCTATACCTCCGTGAACCAGTGCTTCATTAAGTGATTTATAACTATCTTTAAGATTTGTGTATTTTCCTACTACTGCAATTTTCACTTTATGTTTTCTTTTTTTAATTTTTTTTTGAAGATCGATCCAGGGCTTTAAATTTAGTTTATGATTTTTTGGATTATAACCCAATTGTTTAAGGAGAGCCTCGTCCAAACCATATTTAGAATACAATGAAGGAACTTCATAAATTGATTTAGCATTCAATGCAGGAATTACTGACTCTTTTTTAACATTACAAAATAAAGATATTTTAGAAATTGAATCATTATCTATTGGTTGTTCAGATCTACACATAATTATATCTGGTTGAATACCAGCATTGAGAAGTTCTTTAACTGAATGTTGAGTAGGTTTCGTTTTTAACTCACCTGCTGAACTTAAATATGGAATATAAGTCATATGAATTAATGCTGATGAAATATGTTTATCATTTCTAATTTGTCTTATTGCTTCTAAAAAAGGGAGGGATTCAATATCTCCAACTGTTCCCCCTATTTCATAAATTGCGATATCTTCATTTTTTAAATCACTATTAATAAATGATTTTATTTCATTGGTAACATGAGGAATTACCTGAATTGTTGAACCAAGATAATCTCCCTTTCTTTCTTTTAGGAGAACATTGGAATAAATCTTACCTGACGATACGCTATCTGATTGTTTAGCAGATTGATTTGTGAATCTTTCGTAATGACCTAGATCTAAATCTGTTTCTGCACCATCATCAGTAACGTAAACTTCTCCATGTTGATATGGACTCATTGTTCCTGGATCAACATTTAGATACGGATCTAACTTTCTTATCCTTACTTTAAATTTTCTACTTTTTAGAAGAGTTGCTAGAGAGGCCGAGGCTATACCTTTTCCAAGAGATGACGCGACACCACCCGTAATAAAAACAAAATGCATTACGGAATACCGTGATACATAATAGATCTATTTATAGCAAGATATAATTAATTATTTTCTGGTATAGATGGTTCTTCAGAAGTTTCTTCGGTATTAATCGAAGGAAGTGACTCTAATACATTACGATCTGATCCAACGGATGCAGTTATTGTTAGAACAACACTCATTATCATGAACAATCCTGCCGTTATAGCAGTTAACCTAGAAAGTAAGTTTGCAGTGCCTCGTGCTGACATTAATCCAGTTGAAGTTCCTCCACCAAGACCTAAGCTATCATTATCAGAACCTTGTAATAAAACTAAGATAACTAAAGCAATAGCAAGTATAAGCTGAATTATTACTAAAGTTGTCATATTTGCGCTTTATATTAAATTGATTCTATTTATCAAGAAATAATTGTATTGAATTCATCAACTTTTAATGATGCCCCACCAATTAAGCAGCCATCTACTTGACTTAATTCAGTAATTTCATTTGAATTTGAAGATTTAACAGAACCTCCATAAAGAACCCTAAAGTTCCTAAATTTAGTATCAAAATTTTTAATTAGTTCGTGTACTTGATTTATCTCATCCAAAGTTGGTGTTAATCCTGTTCCTATTGCCCAAACTGGCTCATAAGCAATTAATGCATTTTGATGATTTGCTAAATTGGGAATACTATCTTTAATTTGCGTAGATAAGATTTCTTCTGTTAAGTTTTTTTCTCTCTGCTCTAAGGTTTCACCTATGCATATCACTGGTATAATATTTTCTTCAATAAGGTTTGAGCTTTTAATATTTACAATATTATTTGTTTCGGCAAAGTATTGTCTTCGTTCAGAATGTCCAACCAAACAAAAATCAATATTATTATCTCTCAGCATTGAGGCGGATAATTCTCCTGTGTAAGCGCCCTCTTTATAAGAAGACACATCTTGTGCGCCACAAAATAAGCTTTCATTATTTCGTTTTAGTGATTTTAAGTAAATTGAAGGTGAGCAGATAATCGTACAATTATTAGAATTAACTTTTAATTTTTCATAATAATCTTTTAAAAATGAGGAATTTCCATTTAATTTCCAATTTGCTATAAAAATTGAGGAATATTTATCAAGATTTACCATAATTACTTTTATTTATAGAAACTAATATTATAGAAGCAATAGAAATTTTATGAGAGCTTTTAGAAAATCATGGATAGGAATTGGTCTTGCTATTCTTTTTGCTGCAAGTCTATTCTTTTTTCGTGGTTCACAAAGATATTCTAATTTATTTAATTCTGATAATTTTGTAGCGAATATCTCGGGCACACCAATTTCAACAACAAAATTTCTAAGATCAATGGATATGAACATTAATCAATTCTCTCAAATGATTGGAAGTAAATTAACTGGTGATCAAATTAGAAGTTTTCAAGTTCATCAAATTGCTCTTCAAAATTTAGTGAATAATGCAATTTTCGAAAATGAGTTTGATAAAATAAATTTTATTTTAGATGACACAACAATTGCAAAAGAAACAAAAAGAAATTTTCCAGATCTATACATTAACAATAATTTAGATGATGAAATGTTAAATACCTTTTTAAGAAGACAAGGCTTGAAAATTGAAGATCTTGTGAATTTAATTAATTATGAAACTAGAGCTAATGTATTCGATAACCTTTTCTTTCAAAAGAATTATCCATTACAACTGCAAATAGACTTTAATAAGCATGATAATCAAAGTAGAGAAATTGAGTTACTTAAAATACCTTATGACGGAATAAAACTAGAAAACTACAATAAAGATCAAATTACAAAAGATAATAAAGAACTATTAGATTATTTTAATAATAACTCAGCTGCATATATGACAAAAGAAGAAAGAGATATTTCATATATATTAATCAATAAAAATGATTTTAGAGATAATTTTTCACCTTCTGAAAATAGTATTAAAGAATACTATAATAACAATAAAAAATTATTTATTAATCCAGAAGAAAGAAGCTTTAAGCAACTTAATTTTAAATCAAAAGAAGAAGCAAATGAGTTTAAATTGAGTGTTTCTGGAAAAACTAATGAAGAAATTATTAAATATGCAGAAGAAAATAATATAATTTTCAATGAATTTAAAAATGTTGACAGAAATAAAGTTTTAGAACAACTTGCAAACGCAATATTTGAATTAGACAAAGGAAGTATATCAGATGTAGTCCAAACTACCTTGGCATTTCATATAATTATATTGGATGAAATTTTTCCAGAAAAAAAATTAAAATTTGATGAAGTTAAGAATGAAATAAATAATACATTAACCAATTTTGAAGTAGATAATTACTTCATTGAATTAAAATCAAGCCTAGACCAACAAATACTTGATGGATTTTCAATTATTGAAATAGCAGATCAAAATAATCTTAAATTAATCAATAAGAAAAAAATCATAAACAATACTAACGAAAATGACCCTACTTTAAGTAATTTAATTTCATTTTCTTTTACACAAAATAAAGATTTTGTTAGTGATTTAGTTGACATTGATAATGATACTTCTTTTATTGTAAATATCGATGACATATATCCATCAAAAATAGAGAGTATCGATAATATCTTTGAAAGTGTTTTAAATGATTTTATATTTACAAAAAAAACTGAACAAGCAGAAAATATTTTTGAAAATAATAAAGAGATATTCACAAATATAAGTAAATTTTATGCAACTAATCCAGAAAATTTAAATTTATCTTTAAAGACTAATAATGAATTACCAATATCTTTTAAACAAAAGATTTTTGAAACTGATATTGATAACGTAGCTTTTGGATCAGATGAAAAAGCTATTTATTTTGCTAATATTAAAAGTATAAAGATGCCTGAAGAAGGTGAAAATACTTCAAACCTTAATTTAATAAGCGAGTTGAAAACAGCATTTGGTAGTGAGATTATTAAGACAAAAGAAATTTCGTTCAATGATGAACTGATAAATGGTCTTTTATCTCAGTATAAATGAGTCTAGAAAAAAAAAATTTTATAAGTCAATATAACAAAGGCTTACCTCAGATATTAAAAAAAAATCTTATTGCTGATATTGAAACACCATTTTCATCATTATTAAAAATTAGTAAATCAGAAAAATATTCCTTTCTTTTAGAGTCAGTAGAAGGTGGAAGTAAAAGAGGACGTTACTCATTACTTGGTTGTGATCCAGATTTAATTTGGACAGTTGAGAAAGGTAAGGCAAAAATAAAATATTTGGATCATAATTTTGATTATAAACTAGATCAAAAGCCAATTCATAGTCTTAAAGAGCTTGTAAAAATTTCAAAATTTAAAAATAATGAAATTGACGTTCCTTTCCCAACACTAGTTGGATATCTAGGATATCCAATGATTCAATATATTGAAAAAATTAAACTAAGCAATAAGGACAATATAAAAATACCTGATGCAATTTTAATCAGACCAAAAATTGTTGCAGTTTTTGATAATATTAAAGATATTATTTCCCTTATGACAGTTACGTATCCAAGTAAAAAAATCTCAGCAGAAAAAGCCTATAGAAAAAATAAATTACTAATTGATAAAACAATTAAGAAGTTAGAAAAAAGTATTTTAAAACCTGCGCAAAAGAAAAATAAAAAATCTAAATTAAAATTTAAATCAAATTTCAAGAAAGAACAATTTTATAAAATTGTAAATAAAGCAAAAGAATATATTAAAAATGGAGATATCTTCCAAGTTGTGCCTTCACAGAGATTTGAAACAAAATATAATTTAAAGGCAGTCAATCTTTATAGATCGTTAAGACGATTAAATCCATCTCCTTATCTTGTAAATCTTAACTTCGATAAAATTGGCCTTGTTGCATCTAGTCCAGAATTAATGGTTCAATTAAGAAACAAAAAAGTTACGATAAGACCAATTGCTGGAACAAGAAAAAGAGGAAAGAATGCCTCTGAAGACCTTTATTTATCTAATGACTTACTGAATGATAAGAAAGAACTCGCAGAACACTTAATGCTTTTAGATTTAGGAAGGAACGATGTTGGTCGTGTTGCTAAAAAAGGAACAGTGAATGTTACTGAAAAGATGATTATAGAATACTACTCTCATGTAATGCATATTGTTTCAAACGTTGAGGGAAAAATAGATAATAATTTAGATGCTCTAGATGCTTTAATGGCTGGATTTCCAGCAGGTACAGTTTCTGGTGCACCAAAAATACGAGCGATGGAAATCATAGAGGAACTTGAAAATTTAAATAGAAGTTTTTATGCTGGTTGTATGGGTTATTTTGATTCTAATGGAGACATGGATACTTGTATTAGTTTGAGGACTGGGCTTGTAAAAGATAATAAATTATATATCCAAGCTGGTGCTGGGATAGTTTATGATTCTGTTCCAAAAAATGAACATCAAGAAATTTTGAATAAAGCGGGTGCTTTAATGGCAGCAGCTGAGGATTCATACAAATTTGATATATGATATTACTGATAGATAATTATGATAGTTTTACTTACAATGTAAAACACTATTTATTAGATTTAAATCAGAAGGTTGTTGTTTTTAGAAATGACAAAATTTCTATAAATAAAATTCGTAAATTAAAACCTAAATCAATAGTTATTTCACCAGGTCCGTGCACACCAAATGAAGCTGGAATAAGTCTTAATATTGTTACAGAATTATCAAAACAAATTCCTATACTTGGCATTTGCTTAGGACATCAAACTATTGGTCAAGCTTTTGGAGGTAAAATCATTAAATGCAAAGAAATCATGCACGGAAAAGTTGATACAATTAATCACTTTGGACACTCTATATTTAAAAATGTAGAAAGAAAATTTAAAGCAACTAGATATCATTCTCTTATAATTGATAAAAGAACTATGCCTAAAGATTTTTTAATTACTGCTGAAACAAATAATAAGATTATAATGGGTATTGCACATAAAAAATTACCAATATTTGGACTACAATTTCATCCAGAAAGTATAGGTACTGATATGGGTAAAATTATTTTAAAAAACTTTTTAAACTTAGCAAAATAATGGATCAAACTTTAATAGTAAATAAAATTCTTGAACAACAAAATCTGAATATTGAAGAGAGTATGTATATATTCAATAAAATTATGAGTGGAGAATTAGATGATATTAAAATTACATCAATACTAATTGGTTTAAAGTTAAAAGGTGAAACAAAAGAAGAAATTATCGGTGCAGCCAAAGTAATGAGAGAGAAATCTCTAAAAATAAACTCTCCTGAAAATACAATTGATACTTGTGGCACTGGTGGAGATATGAAAGACACATTAAACATATCAACAAGTGCAGCAATAGTTGCTGCAAGCGCTGGTGTTACTATAGCAAAGCATGGCAATCGTTCGGTTAGTTCAAAATCAGGTTCTGCAGATATGCTAGAAAAAATAGGTTATAAGATTACAAATAATGTAGAAGATTTAGAAAACTCATTATCAAATAAAAATTTTTGCTTTTTATTTGCTCAAAATCATCATTCTGCAATGCAGAATGTAATAAATGTTCGAAAGAATTTAGCTACACGTACAATTTTTAATTTATTAGGCCCTCTCACAAATCCTG